>CAYRWC010000069.1:0-10327 GCA_964427795.1 uncultured Oscillospiraceae bacterium
GGAGTGAGAGGACTTGAACCTCCGGCCTCTTGGTCCCGAACCAAGCGCTCTACCACCTGAGCCACACCCCGCCGGCCTTGACTATTGTACTGGTATAACCTTTCAGTGTCAAGAGAATTTCCATAAAAAGTATTTCAACAACCCACAACCTGCGCCTGAAAGATAAGCCGGATCTCACGGCTGCGCTGCGGTTTTGGACTTTTTTATCCAGCCGGCGCAGCCGTGAGATCTGACGCGATTGTATCGGATCAGTTCAAAGCATGTCTTCTTTCGGCAATCTCTTTTTTCAAACGCGTCACTAAATCGGCAGGCGTCATCACACCCAGATCGCCGTCCAGACGTGAACGGACGGCAACAGTGCCCTGTTCGACTTCTTGGTCGCCGATAACCAGCATATAGTGCAGTTTCTCCATCTGCGCTTCACGTATTTTTTTGCCGATTTTTTCGTCGCGATCATCGACTTCAACCCGCAAACCCTGTTCACGCATCTCTTTGGCCAGATTAAACGCGGCATCCAGATGCTTGGAAGATATCGGCAGGATGCGGACCTGTTCGGGAGCGATCCACAACGGCAGCGCGCCCGCGTATTTTTCGATCAGCAGAGCCAAGGTCCGTTCGTAGCAGCCGATAGATGTGCGATGAATAATATAGGGATAACGTTTTTGTCCGTCACGGTCGGTATATTCCATACCGAAACGTTCAGCCAGCTGGAAATCAATCTGAATGGTAATCAGCGTGTCTTCTTTGCCGAAGACATTCTTAATCTGGATATCAAGCTTCGGTCCATAGAAAGCGGCTTCACCGATACCAACTTTATAGCTTAAGCCCATATTGTCCAGGATATCCTGCATGGTATTCTGAACAGTATCCCATTGATCCGCCGATCCAATGTATTTTTCCTGATCGGCCGGATCCCATTTCGAGAAACGATAGCTCACGTCATCGTCAAGGCCGACCGCCTTGAGCATAAACTGCGCCAGATCCAGGCATCCGCGGAACTCCTGTTCTAACTGGTCCGGAGCGACAATCAGATGGCCTTCAGATATCGTAAACTGGCGAACACGAATCAAGCCGTGCATTTCTCCGGACGCTTCATTGCGGAATAAGGTCGATGTTTCGCCATACCGGATCGGCAGATCCCGATAACTTCTCGTCCTGGTCAGATAAGCCTGGAACTGGAACGGGCAGGTCATCGGCCGCAGCGCCAGCACTTCCTCTTGATCCGCTTTTTCCGGATCGCCAAGGATAAACATGCTTTCGCGATAATGATCCCAGTGTCCGGATATTTTATACAAATCCGATTTAGCCATATAAGGCGTTTTGGTCAGCAGATAACCGCGGCGTTCTTCTTCATCCTCGACAAAACGCTGTAATAGTTGAATGACGCGGGCGCCTTTGGGCAGCAGAATCGGCAGACCTTGCCCAATATAATCAACAGTCGTAAAGAAGCCCAATTCACGGCCCAGCTTGTTATGATCACGCTTTTTTGCTTCTTCCTGCTGATCGAGAAATTCCTTCAATTGTTGTTTATCGGGAAAACTGGTGCCATAAATTCGCTGCAGCATTTTATTTTTTTCGCTGCCGCGCCAATAGGCTCCGGCCACCTGAGTCAACTTAAACGCTTTGACTTCCGAGGTATTATCTAAATGAGGCCCGGCGCACAGGTCGACAAAATCACCTTGCCGGTAAAATGAAATTACGGCATCCTCCGGCAGATCGTCGATCAATTCGACTTTATAGGGTTCATTTTTTTCCGCCATCAATCGGCGTGCCTGATCGCGCGGCAATTCAAAACGCTCGACAGGAAGATGTTCCTTGACGATACGTTTCATCTCGTCTTCAATCTTGTTCAATTCTTCGGGTGCAAATGCGGTTGCGCGGTCAAAATCGTAATAAAAGCCCGTATCGATCGCCGGTCCGATGGCCAGACTGACTTCCGGATATAGACGTTTCACAGCTTGCGCCAGGATATGGGCTGTCGTATGACGGAAAGTATTCCGATAAGCTCCGTCATCAAAACTAGACATGATGATTCCCCCATTCAAGCCAATAATCGGCTTAATAACATTCCTTTCAATCATAAACGATCTATTCCCGGTTGTAAATCCAAACGGCAGGCAAATCATGGAAATGCGATGAAGGAAGTTGTTCTTGACAGGCTCAACAAACTGTTCTATGATCAGTACTGAACAATGTTCTGTACTGGTACATATTTAATTCTAATTTATGTTCAGTACAATGCCGGACTCAAGAACAGGTCGGAAAGCAGGGTGATGCGATGAATATTCAATTCAAAAAAGGAGTCCTTGAACTCTGCGTATTATCGATGTTGGCCAAACAGGATCAATATGGTTATGAATTGGCCAGCACACTGTCTGAGATGATTCAAATCGCCGACGGAACCATTTATCCGATTTTGCGCAAACTGGCTGCCGACGGCCAGGTAACCACCTATCTCCAGGAATCTTCGGGAGGGCCGCCGCGAAAATATTACGCGATAACACAAACCGGCCGGCAAACGCAGCATGCTTTAAAGGCAGAATGGATGGAATTTGCTCAGCATGTCAGTAAAATCATGGGGGGAATGCAGTCATGAATAAAGATCAGTTTATGCAGAACCTAAAGAATAGACTCGAAAGCCTGGGTCCGACTGCAGTCGCTGAGATTCTTGCTGATTTTGAGGACCACTTCGCCAACGGCTTGTCCAGAGGCAAATCGGAAACAGAAATTGCCGCCGAACTGGGCAATCCGGACGATATTGCCCAGCAATATATCGACGAATCGCCCAACGGACACCGGCAAACCGGCCGGGCGGCCTCCCCTGCCGCCGCGCAGTTTGACGCCGCGCCGGTATATTCACCTTCGTCAGCCTATACCTCTTCATTTGCGGCGGCAACATCAGCAGCTACCCCGCCAAACTCAGCCAAACCATTACAAGCAGCCAAAAAAGGAACGATTTCCGGCGGCGCCCTGGTCGCCGTGATTCTGTTGAATCTATTCATCGGCATCCCGATATGGATCAGCTTATACAGCATTTTATTCGGATTCTGGGTAACCGCAGGCAGTATCGGCATTGCTGCTTGTGTTTTATTTGCCGTTGCTCTTCTTAAAGCCGGTATGGCCGGTTTGATTCTGCTTTTATTCGCTCTATCTTTAATCGCCTTAACAATTCTCGCTATCATATTCATGGTCTATCTGACTAAATGGCTGACCATGGGACTGGGCGCCTATATTCGCTGGAATCGCCGTCTGGTCCGGGGAGGTGCGTCTGTATGAAAAGAACCGGACTCATTATTGTTATCGTCATTTGTTTTGTTGTTTTAATTGCGTCTTCAACAGCCGGAATTTTGCTGACCATACGTACGATTGGCTGGTCTAATTTGGCAGATCCGGCGGCATGGCAGAATCAAATAGGCACTTGGCTGCAGGATATTCCGGCCTGGGAACATATAAACAATCTGGGTCAGCAACTCAGTATTGATGAAACCCGGGAACTTGACCTGGAAGGAATCGATGCGATCGAAATATCGGCGGTATCCGAACAAGTCCGGCTTCTGACCGCCGGTGACCACGCTTATGCTCAATTGAAAGGATCATATCGTTCATTTACCCAATCGATATCCTGGATTGTTGAGAAGCAGGGCAGCACCTTAAAAATTCATACCCGTTATCCAAGATTCGGTTTATTATCCGGAGATCTGTCTTTTATCGTGCAGATTCCCGCATCCTATACCGGAAATGTCCGGGTCAATGCCGTTTCAGGATCGTGTGTCCTGCCGGACGACACGGCTTGCGCATGGAGTACCTTCCGTTTCAGCGGCGTATCCGGCGACTTAACCATAGCCCGCGCCGATATGGATCAGTTAAATTTCTCCAGTGTATCGGGAAAAATCACCATCACCCAAGCGAACTGCAAAATAAACGGGCAAACCACTTCATCAGCTGTCAATATAGGATATAGCGTATTCCAAACCAGTAAAATCAATACCATTTCGGGGGATGTAAATCTGGATCTGCCGCAAAAGACAGACTGTGCGCTTGAATATACAACTGTTTCCGGCAATTTCACGCAAAACGGCTTAACATTTACCGATATAAATGAAAACAAACGCAAAGTGACAGGCACCCTGGGACAGGGCGGATCAGTCCTGGATGTCAATACGACATCCGGCCATCTGTTCATGTCTGGCCACTAACGCAGATTAATCCTTTAAGCGCTTCATAACGGCTCTCTTTTATGCCGGGAATCTTCATCAGATCCTCCGTGTTTTGAAAAGGGCCGTTTTTTTCGCGATAAGCGATAATCGCCCGGGCTGTCGACGGACCAATGCCCGGCAGCTTATCCAGTTGCTCTATTGTTGCCTGATTGATATCCACACAGGTTTCCGGGCTTGCTGCTGCCGATTCATTGGGTGTCGATGCAAAGCCGGCGTCAACTTCCGCCTGAGTTGGTATTCGGATCAGCTGATTGGCGTCCAGCCGCATAGCCAGATTAATCTGATCTTTCGCCGCATCATCCGTCAGACCACCGGCTTGTTCAACCAGCTGATAAAGGTAAGTTCCTTTCTTGATTTGATATATGCCCGGCTGCCGCACCGCTCCAACTAAATAAACGGGAATGGAATCCTGGCTTTTCGATAATGTACCGATGAGCGAACCGGATTCTCCTGTTGCATCGCGGACAGTCAAATCGGTCACCTCGGCAGAAGGACGGCCGGCGTTTTCCCCGCTGTTCGCGGTTGTATAGATCATATAGGCATCTTCTTGTTTCGCCGTCGACAAATCCCAGACTAATGAGCCGATGACTGCCAAACTTGTCAGAAGCATGATCGTGATTATTTTATGCCTGCCGCTTTTTTTCTGCGGCTGAAGCTCTGCTTTTCTATCCTTGTTTTGCATTGCCTTACCCGTTTCCCGATGATTAATAGTCCAAATGGTTGTCGTATAAATCAGTATAAAAAAGAAGAGGAAACATAACATCCTCTTCTTATCGACAAAATACGACAAAGCCTGATTAACGGTTGATTAAGGGCGTCCGGTTTGCCATAACTTCTCCAGGTTATAAAATGAACGGTCTTCAGTGTGAAAAATATGGACGACAACATCGGCATAATCCATCAGGATCCAGCGGCCGGATTGATAGCCTTCTATATGTTCAGGCGCCCGTTGATATTTCGTTTTCATCACTTCTTCCACTTCGCCGGCCAGCGCTTTTATGTGCGTGACCGATGTACCGGTTGCGATCACGAAACGGTCGGCCAGGATGGTTTTTCCCTCCAGGTCGATGATCTCAATATCTATCGCCTTTTTATCCGATAAAATGTTTTGAATGATCTGAGCAGTTTGTTCAGCGGTCAAATGTTCATCCTCCTTTTTATGGTTTGGTTTTCTCAGCTCTTTGGAATAATTATACCATGAGCTCGAGCCAATGCCGCATGGACATCATCCTTTTGCCTGACCGAGATCAGACAGAGCATCCTGTGTATAGGGATGCCGCGGCAGCTTCTCGCGGTCTAAAAATGATCCGATCTCCTGCAAGCATATCCACAGCGCTTGATCCAGATCGATTTCAGCCAGCCGCCTGATTTGAGCTAAATGCTCATAGGTTCTGGCCGGTTCGACTTTATCGGCGATAAAAATAATTTTATCGACAAGGGACATCCGGGCGCAGCCGGTCGTATGATAATGAATGGCTTTCAATACAACCGGATTATCGATCCCGAACCGATGCCCGGCCATCCAGGCTCCGGCCGGACCATGCGCCAGAGCCGGATCCAGCAAGGCGTCATCGCCTGTTTTGCGCGCCAGATCGATCTGTTCATTTTCCGGCAGGCATTTGGCGCAATCATGCAGCAGGGCGGCCGTGCCGGTATCTTCCAGCGGAGCCTGATGAAGCCGAGCCAGATGTAAGGCATAATTCATTACATTTAATGAATGCAGCAGCCGTTTGCCGGTCAGAAGCGGCCACAGCTGCCGCTCTAGATCCTGAAGATATGAGCGGTATTCCGGCTCAAGCGTTTCCAGATCCGCCTGCCAGCGATAAATGCCATGCTTGCGGATCAGTCGTTCAACAGGCTCCGGAACCCACGCGGCCAACGATTCACCTGCCGTGGCGGCGGCCCGGATTGCCGTTCCGGACAATTCAATGGAGGGAGCCGGGAAAAACCGGATTCGGGCGCCGTATGCAGCCGTCAGTTTTTCTGCCAGGATTCGGCTCATCTGATCCGGATAACCGCCGCGATCGGCCAACAACAGTGGGCAGGCAGCTAAAATGGCTGCAGGTTCATGCCAATGGCCGATATCTTTCAGCACATCTGAGCCATAAATCAGATAGAGTTCATCATCCGGCGGCATATCCGCACGCAGCTGCTGAATCGTATTTAATGTATAGGACGGCCCGGGATGCATGATTTCGAGATCCGAAACCTTGATCCGCTCGTCGCCGGCAAAAGCGCGGGCCGCCATTTCGTAACGATAGCGGGCCATGGAAACCAGTGCCATTGATTTATGCGGCGGTTTGCCGGACGGCATGACCACAATCCGGTCAACACAGCCGCTGTCCAAGGCAGCGCGGACTAAAGCAACGTGTCCGTTATGTAAAGGATCAAATGTCCCGCCGCATAAACCGATTCGCATCATGTTTTCCCGATGTCACGACGATAATGCATGTTTTCGAAAGAAATATGCCCGGCCGCCTCATATACCCGATCAATCGCTTCAGCCAGAGTCGGCGCCACCATGGTGAGACCCAGGACCCGTCCGCCGGCCGTAACGATCCGGCCGTCTTTCAGGCGGGTTCCGGCATGAAAAACCAGACAGCCGTCCGGAACTTCGTCCAAGCCGCTGATGGGGTATCCGGTTGTATAGGCTTCCGGATATCCGCCGGATGCTAAAACCAGGCAGCAGGAGCAAGCATCTTTCCAACGGATCGCCAATTGACCGAGCCGGTTGTCCAGAATCGCTTCGATGATATCCAGCAAATCCGTTTCCAAGAGCGGCAGAACGGCCTGGGCTTCCGGATCGCCAAAGCGGGCGTTATACTCAATGACTTTCGGGCCTTGCGGCGTTAACATCAGACCGAAATACAACACCCCCTGAAACAGGCGGTTTTCGATCCGCATGGCGTCGATTGTCGGCTGGAATATCTTCTCGTTCATTTCCGCCCAGACGGCAGGATCCAAATCAGCACCGGGCGCAATGGCGCCCATGCCGCCGGTATTCAAGCCGCGATCCCCGTCCAGCGCCCGTTTATGATCACGGGATGTCACCATGGGACATACGGTGTAGCCATCGGTAAAAGCCAGTACCGTCAGCTCAGGGCCGGTCAGAAAAGATTCAATGACAATTTTTGTGCCGGCTTTGCCAAAAGCGCCGCCGGACATCATATTGATAATGGCCTGACCGGCTTCCTCATGGTTTTGGGCGATCACCACACCTTTTCCGAGAGCCAGGCCGTCGGCTTTGATCACAATGGGCATATCCGTCTGCGCGATATAAGCCAGAGCTTCGGTCTGGTCGGTAAACACCTGATAGTCGGCAGTCGGAATCCGATAACGGCGCATCAGGTCCTTGGAAAAAGATTTGCTTGCTTCGAGTATAGCCGCATTTTTACGGGGTCCGAAGGCGCGGATGCCCTCTTGTTCTAAAGCGTCAACCAGACCGAGCGCCAATGGATCGTCCGGCGCTACAAAAACCAGATCGATCTGTTCGCTGCGCGCAAAGCAAACCAAGCCGTCGATATCCGTCGCTTTGATCGGAACCAGCTCGGCAATACCGGCAATGCCGGCATTGCCCGGCGCACAGTATAATTTGCTGATCCGGGGACTTTGTTTCAATTTCCAGGCAATGGCATGTTCCCTGCCGCCACCGCCAACAATCAGGACTCTCATCGTACTCCTCTTTTCTGTCCGTTCAATGGCGGAAATGGCGGATACCGGTAAAGACCATCGGCAGGCCGGCTTCATTGCAAGCGTCGATCGATTCCTGGTCCCGAATGGAGCCTCCCGGTTGGACGATTGCCGCCACGCCTGCGGCTGCGGCTGCTTTGACGCAGTCGTTAAAGGGAAAATAAGCGTCTGATCCCAGGATCGCGCCAACGGCCTTCGAGCCGGCATTTTTCACGGCAATTTCCAGAGATGTAATCCGATTCGGCTGACCGGGGCCGATTCCGACGGTCTGGCGATCTTTAACCAGAACGATGGCATTGGATCGTACATGCTTGACAACCTTCATGGCAAATTCTATATCCGCCTGCAAGGCCGGATCCAATTCTTTTTGCGTGACTGTTCTGAGCTTGGTTTCATCGATGAGCTGATTATCTTGTCCCTGGACCAGCAATCCGCCGTAGATCGGTTTGAGAACCGGTATCTGATCGGATACGGGTTCGCCGACAGAGGGCAGCTTCAGAAGGCGCAGATTCTTCCGTTCCTGCAGATAAGCCAGAGCGTCCGGTTCGAAATCAGGCGCGACCATTACTTCCAGAAAAACGCCTTTTGTCGCTTGAGCCACTGCCATATCGACCTTACGGTTCAGGGCGAGAATGCCGCCGTAAATCGAAACCGAGTCGGCTTCGTAAGCCTTGTGCCAAGCGGTCAGCAGGTCGAACGCGCTGCCGACGCCGCAGGGATTGGCATGCTTGACAGCCACAACCGTCGGTTCGGCAAATTCCTTAAGCAGCGCGATTGCGGCATCCGTATCGGCAATGTTGTTATAAGACAATTCTTTGCCGCCCAATTGCTCAGCCTGAGCAAGCGAACCGGCCAAAGGCAGGGCATTCCGATAAAAAACCGCCGGTTGGTGCGGATTCTCGCCATATCTCAGGTTACTGATCCGATCATAAGTCAGCGTCAGCTGCTGCGGCAATGCCTTATCCGGTGATTCGCGGCGGAAATAATCGGCAATCAGAGCGTCATAAGCGGCAGTATGTTCAAAAACCTTGCGGGCCAGACGGAAGCGGGTCTCCAGACCGGTATCGCCGTTTTGGCGGATTTCTGCCAGAACGCCTTCATAGTCGGCCGGATCTACAAGAACGGTGACATCGCGGTGATTCTTCGCCGCCGCGCGCAGCATGCTGGGCCCGCCGATATCGATGTTCTCGATGCACTCCTCGCGGGTCGCGCCCGCTTTCTGGACCGCCGCCTTGAACGGATACAGGTTGATAATAATGAGATCGATTGGCGTGATGTCCAATTCTTTCAGCGTCTGCATATGCTCCGGATTGCTCCGGATCGCCAGAATGCCGCCATGGATTTTCGGATGTAAGGTTTTAACCCGTCCGTCCAGACATTCCGGGAAACCGGTTATCCGGGAAACCGGAATGACCGGTAAACCGGCTTTTTGCAACAATGCGGCCGTTCCTCCCGTGGATACCAGTTCAATGCCCAGTCCGACCAGCTCCCGGGCCAGTTCCACCAACCCGGTTTTATCCGAAACACTGATCAAAGCTCTTCTCATTTTCTCGCATCTCCTCATTTATCTTGGTTATCCGGCCATGGACTTCTATGCGGCCGGCGGCAAACAATGCTATGGCTTGCGGCAGAATGATCTGTTCCGCTTCTTTCATGACACGCTGCTGCAAGCTCTTCGGCGTATCCTCCGGCAAAACCGGTACGGCTTTCTGCAAGATGATCGGCCCTTGATCATATTGGGCATCGATAAAGTGGACCGTCGCGCCGGTTATGCGCACGCCGTAGGCTAAAGCCGCTTCGTGCGGTTTAATGCCGTAAAAGCCCGGTCCGCAGAATGAAGGAATCAACGAAGGATGGATGTTGATAATTTTATTGGGATACGCGGCAATAAAATCAGGTCCCAGCAGGCTGAGAAAGCCGGCCAGGACGACTAATCCGATCGAATAGGGTTGCAAAGCTTCCAGCAAGGCCTGATCATAAGCGGCCAGATCGGGGTATGATCGGCGTGAGATGACTAAAGTGGGAATTCCGGCTCCTTTAGCCCGTTCCTCAGCATATGTCCCGGATTTCGACGCGATGACGCAGCAGATCCTTACTCCGGATAATTGTCTGGCGGCAAGATGATCCAGGATAGCCTGGAGATTCGTGCCGCCGCCGGAGACAAATACAGCTAAATTAAGCATGAGCATCCTCCCGGGATGACAAATTGGCCTCAGCCGGCTCGTCTTCCGGCCATGATATGGTCTTGATCTTGCTTTTTTGGCCGGCCGGCAATCCGGCCGGGAAAGTGCCGTCAAAACAACTGGAACAACGGCCCATTTCCGCCGTTCCGGTAACCGACCGAAGGCCGTCCAGACTCAGATACGCCAGGCTGTCGGCGCCGGTCCAGGCGAGCAATTGCCGGCGGTCCATCCGGCAGG
>CAYRWC010000070.1:0-10233 GCA_964427795.1 uncultured Oscillospiraceae bacterium
AAACACGGCGGCGGATCAGCGCATCATCCAGAGATTCATGCCGGCGGGTCAAAAGACGCACCGCAATCATGGATGCCGGGTTATAAATGCCGTCGCCCAAATAACGGCCGCGAAAATCCCGTACTTCCACCAGGTCGCCGGCCGTCGGTTTCTCTTCCGGCGGCAGATCTTGAAACTGGCTGTCAATCTGCGTCTTGTAAACCCAGGGATGTCCTTCGGCAACAGCTTTTTGCATACCGTTCTGAAGCGTTACCGTCTTGTAATGCGATTCAGTTTTCATAAATCAACACCTGTGTCGGATGAGCCGCCCTGAGTCGAAACAGGTTCTTTCGGCGTCGGGACGGCGGCATTTTTTATAAATTGCCTGATGAGCCGGTTTAAACGGCGGCCCAGTTTATTTTGGAACCGGCGATGCAGCCGCGGCTGCAGTGTGCGGTCGGCCGGATAATAAAGACGATTCTGCCAGACCGCTAAAAAAAGGACGCCCAGGGTACCGCCGCGGAATTTTCCCAGAAAATTGACGACGCCGGCCGCGGCCGACGCCGCTTCTTCCGCTTCGCGCATCCGCGTCGCCAGAACGAGGAGATTGCGCTGCGAAGGCTCGTCGGCTTGACTGCGGACATAACGAATGCAATCCTGAAGAATCTGATCGACCAGCAAAACATTGAGTGGTTCGTGACTCAGGATGATGACCCGGTCGATCTGACGCCGCGAGGACAAAACGCTTCTGCGGTCCCGCCTGTAAATCCGCCCGAGCAAATGGCTCTCGGTTTCCAGACGGTACCCGGATGTCAGTAAGTCCTGTTCATAGGCAATCATCAGGTTCTCTACCGGGATTTCGCCCTTGGGCAGACGATACCGCCACCGGCGCATCAAGCGTTTCAAACTGCCCGGATTGCCGGGATCGTATCTTTCCAGATCATAAGTCGAAAATACGTGTCGAATCGTTATGATCAGCAGCAGCGCATATAAAACCAAAACAATCCGGATAATCCAGGGAATTGCGGCAGACTCGGCGGCAACCGGAAGTTTCATGATTTGCCGGTATAACCAATAAAATCCGGCGCCGAAAACCAGCAAGTAAAAAAGCGGCAGCAGAACATCCCTGCGGAACCAATGACGTCCAGTCATGATCATCCTCCCATTGTGCAACAAAAGGTCGGATCTCCGTTTAGAAGGAGATCCGAACCTTTTAACCGCCATGATCTATTTTACCATGAATGGACTCAAGCAAACAAGAAAACCGTCGCGATCATGCCAAGATTATAGACCGATTATAAAGACGGCAAATTGCTTTCTGTCCGGCTGGCGCTTTCGGATGCCGCCGTCGGAACATCTTCTTTCAAAGTCAGCGTGACTTTCATCTGCTTGCCGCCGCGGACCAGAGTCAGTTCCATGGTGTCGCCAGGTTTCATTTGATTTTTTACCTCATTTAAGGCGGCAATCGTCAGCGTTTCCTTGCCATTGGCGGCAATGATGATATCTTCCGCTTTGACGCCGGCCGTATCGGCCGAACTGCCCTTTTCGACTTCGGCAACATAAATGCCTTCGGTCAGATTGTAATACTCAGCCATCTGAGCGCTGATATCGCGGGCCGAAATGCCGATCTTCGGCCGGCCCTGGACATAACCGTTTTTAATGAGGCTTTCGATGACTGTTTTTGCGTCGTCGATCGGGATGGCAAAGCCTAAACCTTCGATGCCCGTACCGGAATTCTTGGCCGTATTGATGCCGATCACTTCACCAAAGGAATTGAACAGGGCGCCGCCCGAATTGCCGGAGTTGATAGCCGCGTCGGTCTGCAGCAGGTTCATGGTCTGGCCGTTCAAGGTAATATCGCGGTCCAGAGCGCTGATGATGCCTGCGGTCACCGTGCCGCTCAGTTCACCCAAAGGATTGCCGATCGCGACAGCCAGTTCGCCGACCTCCAGATCGGCAGAATCGCCCAGGGTAACGGTCGGCAGATTGGCCGCGTCGATTTTCAGGACGGCAATATCGCTGCGCGAATCGGCGCCGACAAGCTTGGCATTGTAAATGTCGCCGTTATCCAAGACAACCGTTATGGTTGTGGCGCCTTCGATAACATGGTTGTTGGTTACAATATAGCCGTCGCTGGTCAGGATAAAGCCGGATCCGGCCGCTTCGGCTTGTCCGGTTTGGCCGAACAAGTCGGTAACCGTCGCTTCCGTGGTGATTGCCACGACAGCCGGCTTGCCTTTAGCGGCAATTGCCATGGTCGTCAAGGTTGTCTTGCCGGTTTCATGCTTGCTGGCGGCATCTTCAAGACTGAAATTCTTATCTGTATCCCCGGTTTCCACTTGCTTGCCGGTCTCCTGCGAAACAGCGCCGCCGTCTGTTGTCGCCGCCGTCGTGCCGACTGTCTGGGCTGTGTTGGGACGGTTTTTCATAACCGTATAGACCAAGCTGCCCGTCACAGCGGATAAAATGATTGCTACGGCCAGCATCAAAGCAACCAGACCGATAACCTTGGTTGCATGACCTTTGCGGTTGCTGTCCGGCTGCTGAGGCGCGGCCGGCGGCGTCGAATAGACAGGATATCCCGGATCGGGATAAACATAAGACGGAGCTTCCGTTGGTGTCTTTGAGCCTTCGGTTGGTTTCCTGTCCTGATCATCCTGATAATTTTCCATAATCATCCCTCGCTTTTTACTCAATCCGGCTTCAGTCATATTATACCAGCCGGAAATGGACCTTGCTTACACTCCTATTTATAGAGTAAATTTTTGTTCGCAAAACGGAGAAAATGGAAATTATTTTGGGTAATTTGTGGCTAAATTGTGAAGGATAAGTCAATATACAGCGGTTATTTTTGCTAAGCCGATCCGTTTGTGATAGAATTACAGTTCACAGACTGATAAACGGCAGCTGCCGTGTGGAAGCGAGGATGATTCTGGTTGAATCGATTTCCTATAGCGCGGGATGGATTTTTTTATATTATTATCGGACTCATCTTATCCGTCGTTCTGTTTTTAATTAATCCGTGGGCATCCTTGGCCGGCTTGCTGCCGACTTTGTTCATTATTTTCTTTTTTCGCAATCCCCGCCGCGAAGGACCTGAATTGACCGGCTCGATCATCAGCCCGGCCGACGGGCGCGTGATGTCGGTTGCACCGGTCGACCGGACGGACTATTATGAAGGACCGGCTGTGAAAATCACGATTTTCCTCTCGCTTTTCAACGTTCATATCAACCGGGCGCCCATATCCGGCCAAGTTTACTGTCATCATTACCGTCCCGGCCAATATCTGCCGGCTTTTAAAAGTCATGCGTCCGACATCAACGAACGTAACACCATCGGTCTTGTTAATGGTGACCGCAAGATCCTGGTTCATCAAATCACCGGTTTTGTTGCGCGCCGGATTGTCTGCGATGTCGACACCGGTGAAACGCTGCGGCAAAGGCAGCGTTTCGGCATGATTCGTTTTGGTTCCTGCACAGAAGTGATATGCCCGTCCGACACCCTTGTTCTTGTTCAGCCCGGAGACCGGGTTAAAGGAGGAATATCGGTGATCGCCCAATTTCCCGCCGGATCAGAGGTAACTCATGTTTCGTAAACATTTGCCGAATATCATGACCTTAACCAATTTATCGTTTGGCGTCCTGGCGATTCTCGTCGCCGCTTCAACCGATAAAATTTCGCTTTATCACCGGGGCGACGACATCAGTTTAATCTATTTCAGCTGCCTGTTTGTCATCGCCGCTGCTTTGTCCGATCGTTTCGACGGCAAATTGGCTCGCAAACTGGGTGTCGCCAGCGAGTTAGGCAAACAGCTCGATTCTCTGTGCGATTTGATTTCCTTTGGCGTAGCTCCGGCTGTCATAGCCTGGAAATTACATTTCGCTTTCGCGTCGACACTAATTCCATACGGTAAATTCATCGGCTTTATCGTAGCGTTGGCTTTCCCGATAGCCGGAGCAATCCGGCTGGCCCGTTTTAACCTTCAGGAAGAAGCCGGCTGCTTTTACGGCATTCCGATTACGCTTGCCGGATCGGTTCTGACTTTGCTGAATCTGTTTGATACGTTTATGTTCTTGCGTTACCGTTTCAACCGGGTCAATATCATTGTCTGCATCGTACTGATGATTATCCTTACTGTCCTGATGGTCAGCAAGATACAAATAAAAAAGCTCTAACTACGCCGGCAGCAAGAATCGGACAGACCGGCCGGATCCTCAGGCATCAATGTCATGAAGCAGGAAATGATGCGCCAGCAAATCGATACCGCGTTGAATCAATCTGACCGCGGCCAGATAGAATGCCGGAATCAGTGTGGCGGCCAACAAAATTCCAAGAAAAGTCAGCACCACCAGAATGCCGCCGCCGGCCAAACCGACCAGCATGCCGAAGCCCTGGCCGAGCGACTGGAAAGACTCTGTGGTTCCGGCCACGGTCTTGTTCACATATTCCAGAATGATCTGCGGCAGCGTATTGAGATCCAGTGTATAAAGAGGCATGAAAAACTGGTACAACGATAAAAATGCCGCCAGAAGCTTACTGACTTCAAGAAGCAGAATGACTCCTTTTAAAAAGGGATTAATCCGGTAATAATAGCGGCAGGCGAACGGCGACGCCAAAGCTAAAAGAAAAAAATAAATGATCGGCACGAAACGCGGCAAGTTGAGCCAAGGCTCGGCGACAGCCGGTTTTAGCAGCTGCAGCCAGATGTAACCGCCGAATGCAATCCAGCCGATTAACCAGTAAAAGCCTGTATGGCGATGGGTTTCATACTCGGTGTCGCTCCAGACGGGACCCAAGAGGAAACCTTCCAGGAAATCCATGAACACACCCCGCATCAGATCAATCTTATGCCATTCTATCAGAAAAAGCTGATTCGGTAAACCTTTCAGCCGCCCTCAATCCGGCGCCTCCCTTCCGGAGGCGCGCGTTGCGGTTGTTTATAAATTTAAGTGTTCAATGAAAATAAGAAGAATCAAAGATAAAAGGATACACGGCTTAATTTTTCAATGAGTTGTTTCAATTGGTGCCAGCATTCCGGCAGAATGCCGATGCCGTTGGCGTGATAGATCTGCCGATCCGGCCATTGAGCCGTGATCAGCCAGGTACGTGTATTTTGGGCGAGGCCTTCCTGTTCGTCCTCGTCCTCGCCGGCCGTCATGTCGCCTTCCTGCAATTGTTCCAGCAAATCGCTTTTCTGCAGGAAGTTCCGGATCATCCGGATTTGTTCATCGGAAATGGTTCTGGTAAAGCTGTTGCACCATTGGCCGCTGTCGCGCCAGGTCATGTAACCTTGCTCCAGATTCAGATGCGCATGCAGGCATCCCTTGCGATAGACAATCATCTCCAGGTCCAGGCTGACTATGGCGGCAGCCGAAAGCGCCGGATGAATCATCATCTTAGCCATTTTTCATTGCAACGCCCTGGATAATGTCGGCAACATCTTCACAGGCATCCAGGACATTCTCCATATCATCCAGGATATCTTTCCACTTAATGATTTCAACAACATTCTTTTCATTCAGGAAAAGGTTTTTGACAGCTTCCCGGTAATGCCGGTCGCCTTCTTCTTCGATCGTGTTGACCGACTTGACAAGTTCGTGGATCTGATGTTTATTTTTCTTATAACTCTTGAACGAATTAAGCAGTTCGACGAGCACGCCGGTCGCTTTATTGATCTTCTCACCCATTTTCAGAGCTTCGGGGCGGACGCTGCTGATGCTGAACATATCGAAACGGTTGGCGACATCTTCGATCAGATCCGTTATATCGTCGATGACCTTGATCAGATCATAAAGGTCTTCCCGGTCAATCGGCGTGATAAAGGCTACATTCAGCGAATCCAGCAAACGGTGACTCTCATGGTCGCCCGCATGTTCCAGATCATGGATGGCATTGGCTTTGCGTGTCACATCCGTGTAATCATTCATCAGGTCGCTCAAACACTCGGCTGCCTTTTTCGAATATTGAATTGCAGCGATCAGGACATCAAAATAGTTGATTTCTTTGCTCTTTGCCATTTATATTCCTCCTGTTTTACTCAAAAAATAATTAAACACAATTTGGCCATCAAAAAGCCGATCAAGCCACAGCCGGGGAAGGTCAGCACCCAGGCCAAAACCATATCCTTAACGACGCCCCAGTTAACCGACGAAATGCGCCGGGCAGAGCCCACACCCATGATGGCTGTTGTTTTGGTATGGGTTGTGCTGACGGGCACGCCGGTTAAGGATGACAGCAAGAGGCAGCCGGCAGCAGCGAGATCTGCCGCAAAGCCCTGATATTTTTCCAATTTTACCATGTCCATGCCGACTGCTTTGATAATCCGGTAACCGCCGGCCGAAGTGCCAAGTCCCATTGTCAGGGAGCAAAGCAGAATCAGCCACCAATGAATAGCAAAACTGCCGTCGGGATTTCTGACGGCAGCGTTGTTCATATACAAAGCCAGCATGAAAACGCCCATAAATTTCTGGCCGTCCTGAGCGCCATGCATAAAAGCCATGCAGCCGGCTCCGAAAATCTGACCGCCTGTAAAGAAACGTTCGGTAGCGGATCGTTTCATATTCCGGCAAATAAACATGATCAGCTTGGCAAAGATATAGCCGCTGAAAAAGCCAAGAACCGATGAGACGCCGAGTCCGATCAATACCTTAGCCCATTCGTTGAAATTTATGGCGGAAAACCCGTTCCCCAGAGCGATGGCGCCGCCGGTGATGCCGGCGATCAAGGCGTGACTCTCGCTGGTCGGTATGCCGAAATACCAGGCGGCCGTCGCCCAGACGACAATGGCAAAGAGCGAAGCGGCCATAACGATCAAGGGTTCCTGAGAAGATCCGCTGCCGCTGAAAGTAACCATATTCGATATGGTTGCCGCCACCTTGGCGTTGAGGATCGTCATCACCGTCGCGCCTATTGTGTTGAAAATAACAGCCATGATGACCGCCGATCGCGGCGACATGCAGCGGGTGGAAACAACGGTGGCGATAGCGTTGGGCGCATCCGTCCACCCATTGACAAAAATAACGCCTAAAACCAGGACAATGCTGACAACTAAAGCAACTGACATTTTATTTCAACTCCACACCAATAATTACTCCGCCGCGCGTGCCGATAACCAGACGGTTATTGAACACGGCGCAGGATGACTCAATATTTCCGGCAGCCTCGGCGGCATCGCCCCGGGTCAGCTGCAAAACCGTAACCGCTTTGCCGGTCAGGCCGTCGACGAGATGAATCTGTCCGATCGAATCCGGTATCAGGATATAACCATGTCCGTTCTCGTCATAGATGTCGACGGGAGAACTCCAGGAATATTGATCCATTTTGTATTCCCAGGCAACGCTGCCGTCTTTTTGGTTGAACGCGACGACGCTGTTGCCGCTGTAGGTGCCGTTGGTCATGCAGAAGCTGAAGATGACCAACCCCTTCAGATCCTTCTTGCCGACAACCGGAGTACCCATGGTGCCGCCGTTGACATCGTCGCCGTTATTGGCCGCGTTTTTCGTCCAGCAGTCATAGGATGTTTCCCAGAGGATCTTGCCGGTCATCGCATCGATCTTGTAGACAAAGGCCGAACCTTTGTAGTTGCCGACGATATCCTTTTGCCAGTCGACTTCCGTTCCGGTGTATAAAGCCAGCTCGGATTCGTTTTGGCACAAGACCGGCGTGACATCGGAGTCGTCTTCCAGCTGGCGCGACCATATCGGCTGCAAGGTGTTGATATCGACACAATTCAGGATGCCGGAGTTGTCGCTGGAATACCCGTAATGATCGTAAACGGCCAGCGAGCTTTCGATACCGAATTTTTCCATGCCGGTCATTTTATAGCGGTAGGTGGTAAATTCCGGATTAATGCTCAACGTTCCCTTGGCGGCGTCGAACTGCGTATTCATCTTTGCGGTGTAAATCAAGCCGTTTTCATTAGGATAGATCAAGGTATCCGCCGCGGCGTCAAATATGGGCGAAGAATCGCAGGCGCCCCAGTTGGCGCGGTAAGAGTTGCTGTCCGAGCATTCTCTGAAGAGCAGCAGCGATTGATCGATCAGATTGAATACCCGGAAGCCGATGCCTTTCGCCGTGCCGTTTTCATCGCCCTGTCCGACATAGAGAACCGGATAGCCGCGCGGATCGACGCAGGGCGTCCCTTTGATCGTGGCGCCGATATTGATCGGATCGCGTGTCGGCTGGCCGTCGTCGAGGTCCAGGAAATAGACGTTGCCGTCCATGGTCGCATAAATGACTTCGATCAGATTTTCTTTGCTCTTTTTTTCCGGTTTGATATTCATGACGCTGCGGACTTCGGCACTCCACTGCACCAGAAGGGGTTGTCCCGTCCAGCCGGTTCCCGTCCAGCTGAAGCTCCATGAAGAAGATTTCATGCTGCCGATGGCCTTCTGCCAGACTTGGGTCATTTTCTTTTCTTGCAGGGAAACCTGGCCGAAAGCCGGCGCATTGCGGAAATTGTTGCCGCGGAAAGTCAGAACACCGGGGATCTGGTTGTAAGTCAGCGGCTTGATCAGGGAAATCGGATTGGGGCGGCTGAAAGATGCAAGGATTTTATATTGGGCATCGAATATCGTGGCGACAATATTTCTCTCTTGCGGAGAGCAGGCCGCATCAGGCGTTCCCGGCGTCAGAACCGGATAATCCTCGACCGGCAGCAATTGGGGATTATAAGCGGCCGGTGCGGCTGTCGGCGCCGGCGTGGCCGCCGTCGTATCTGAAGCCGCGGGTGTGGTTTGGCCGGTCTGGCCGGTCTGACCGGCGGGATTCGTCCCGTCCGATGAAGCCGGTCCGGATGATTCGGCGGGGCCGGCGCTGAAAAGCTCAGGACCGTAACGGAACAGGGCAACGACCAGGGTTGCCGCAACCAGCAGTAAAGCGATACTCAGAAAGGGGCTGCGGGACGGCTGCCGCTTCCTGCCGGACCGGCCGGACCGGCCGTATCGCCGATCGCTGACATACAGGTTGTTTTTTGAACTCATACTTTCACTCAACCTTCCTGAGCATTGCCGATGTATTCAAAGTATTATAACATCTTTTCTCGTATTATGGCAGGTCCAGCAGAGTTTCCACCAATGTGGCCATATCGGCCAGGTCGTCGATGGCAATTTCTTCGCGGCAAGAGTGAATCTGCATCATGCCGCAGGAGAGGACCATGCCCATAATACCGTGGCGGACCAGGACATTGTTATCGCTGCCGCCGCCGCCGGACTGCAGGCGGCAGGGCAGGTTCAGCATCTCGCAGGCTTTGGCGAAGCGGGTGACCACAGGGCTGCCGGTATCCAGCGTATAAGGATAATAACGCGTCTGCCGTTGAATTTCGACGGCGGCGCCCATGGCGGCAGCCGCCTGTTCCATGCATCGGCACATGTCGTCGGCCTGCGCTTCCAGGGCGTTCTGATCCAGCGAACGGCACTCCGCGGTGACCCGGCAGGTTTCGGCAACCACATTGGTCTCGCCGCCGCCGTCGATCCGGCCGATATTGGCGGTGGTTTTCTCGTCGATTCTGCCCAGACGCATGGCCGCGATACCCTTTGCCGCCGCCGTTATGGCGCTGATGCCTTTTTCGGGCGCCATTCCGGCATGCGACGCTTTGCCGCGCACGTCGAAAACCATGCCGATATGGCCGGGCGCCTGCGTAATGCCCAGCCCCGGCTTGCCGTCGGTATCAAGAATGTACGCTTCCTTTGCCGTCAGGCGGCCGGGTTCCATATGGCTGGATCCCAAAAGATGAAGCTCTTCGGCCACAGAGAAAAATAACTCGATCGGCCGGTGGGCGCGGCCGTCATCCTGCAGCGAACGCACGGCTTCCAGAATGGCCGCCATCCCCGACAGATCGTCGGCGCCCAGAACGGTCCGGCCGTCGCTTCTGATCACATTGTCGCCGCCGATTTTCGCCACTTTGCCCCGGCAAGGCTCGACCGAGTCGAAATGAGCGCACAGCAGCAGCGGCGGCAGGTCCAGGCTGCCGGGAAGCCGGGCGTAGATGTTGCCGCAATTGCCGCCGATAGCGGCTCCGGCATTATCTTCCGATACCGTAAATCCCATTTGACGCAATAACACGACAACCCGGTCGGCAATAGCCCGCTCGCTTTTCGGCGGGGCATCGTAGCCGGTCAACTCAATAAATTGCTGGATAAGCCGTTCTTTTTGGATCATGATGATTCCTCCCGGATTCTATTTTGTTTTCTTTTTTTAAATTTGGGAAATCCCACTGGCGCAGGACTTCATATGTCATAATGGCAACCGAGTTG
>CAYRWC010000071.1:0-10233 GCA_964427795.1 uncultured Oscillospiraceae bacterium
TCGTAACAGGCGTCCCGATAAATGAAATTCTGGAACATCTGGCGGAACATATCGGGGCGGCGGCCGTCTCGTAACAGGCGTCCCGATAAATGAAATTCTGGAACATCTGGCGGAACATATCGGCGATCTCCTGATGAATACCGGCTAAATAAATGCTCTGTTTGTCCAGAGAACAGTTTTCAAGCACAGCCGGCACGCCGGCGCCGGTAAAGTGCGCCCAATAATATATCAATTCGTTCTCGCCGTGTTTGACGTAACGGGTCTCGCATCCCGGGTGAAATATGGCCAGATGACCGGCTTGGACCGTCTGCGGTTGTCCGTCGGCATAAATGTCCAACTCCCCCTGGTATAAATAAAGCAGATAATAATCATTCCGGCCGTGCCGGCGAAAAGTGGTGAAGGGTTTCGTCATCGAGCATACACCGGCGCAATTAACAACCAAATAATCCTCGGTTTCGGCTATATCGCAGCCTGTCGAATCGTCGATCCGGTAATAAGCTTGGTTATCCATATTTGAGCTCCTTGCGTCAGGCAATCGATTTGTCCATATATGCGGCGCTTTCCTGCATAGATCATTATATCTCAAAGATTATAATAAACATGATCGGATTCATCTATTTTTTCGATAAGGAGATGATTTATTTGAAGAAATCAATCAATGCTTGGTCAATTCCGGCGTCTGTTTCTTTCGAAGACATGTTCGGCCAGATCGCCGCGGCCGGTTTCGAAGCAATCGAATTGAACATCGACCAAGCCGGGTCGTCCGCTCATTCGCTGGATATGGCGACCGAAATGCCCGAGCTGTGCCGGATCAAGGAGCTGAGCCAGAAATACCGGCTGCCGATCTGCAGCATATCGACCTCGTTATACGGTCCGAACACCTTGGGCTCGGTCAGTCCGGAAGGCCGGCAAAAAGGTCAGGCTATTTTACGCAAGCAGCTGTTCTGCGCCCGGGCGCTCGGCGCCGACAGCATTCTGGTCGTTCCCGGCGGGATCGGTGATGATGTTTCCATGCAGCAGGCCTATGATAATTCGATGGCGTCGCTGTCGGAGATGCGCGCTGAAATCAACCAATCCGGCATAAAAGTCGGCCTGGAGAATGTTTGGAACAGCTTTTTTCTCTCACCTTTTGATATGCGCGATTTTATCGACCGTCTGGACAGTCCGTTTATCGGCGCCTATTTCGATGTCGGCAACGTCGCTGTTTTTTCGCATTCCGAACACTGGATCGACATTCTCGGACATCGGATCGTAAAAATTCACGTTAAAGATTTTCAGCGCGCGCCATCCTGGTTCAGCGGCCACTTTGTCAATCTGCTGGAAGGCAGCGTCGATTGGCCAAAAGTCGCCCGGGCGTTGAAAAACGCCGGCTATCAGGATGTTCTGACGGCCGAGCTGGCGCCGATCCCGCAGAATCCCGAGCTGTTGTACCATATGACGGCTGAGGCTCTGACCTATATCATCAATCAAGCTTAAATTATAAATGGCAATGATGCCGGGAGGTTATTATGAAAAAATTGGCAATGATTGGCTGCGGTGGTATCGGCGGCTACCATCTGGAGCATTTTCTGGATTACAAAGATATCGATCTGGCCGGATTCTGCGATTTGATTCCGGAGCGGGCGGAAGCTTACGCCAAAAAAGCCGGTGGCAGAGCTTTTACCGATTACCACGATATGTATGACCAGATCAAGCCTGACATGGTTTTTATCTGCGTCCCGCCGACCGCTCATGGCGATATCGAATTTGAAACCATTCGCCGCGGGATTCCCTTTTTCGTCGAAAAACCGGTGTCTCTGGATTTGGCGCTGGCTCGCCGCATCCGCGACGCGGCTCAAAAAGCCGGTCTGATCACGGCGGCCGGTTTCCAGTGCCGCTATAGCAATCTGGTCCCCCCGACCCGCGATTTTATCCGGCAGCATGAAGTCGCTTTTATCCAGTGCGCCCGTATCGGCGGCATTCCCGGCGCTCCCTGGTGGAACAGCCGGGCCACTTCGGGCGGCCAGATCGTGGAACAGACGATCCATCAGTTTGATCTCATCCGCTATGTTTATGGCGAGCCGGAGGAAGTGTTCACTTTCGGCACCAAGGGCTTCGTACAAGGCATTCCCGGGTATGACACCGAGGATCTGACCGTAACCGCCATAAAATTCAAAGGCGGTGCCCTGGCCAGCATTTCCACCGGCTGTTATGCCACCGACAGCGCCGCGTTCGACAGTAAAATCACCTTCGGGGCCCGCGACGCCCGTCTGGATCATTATTTGCTGCAGAAGGTCGACCAATACGGCGCCATGCCGGCTGTCGAGGCTGAGGCCGTCGGCGATCTCATCGTCAAGGGCGACGGCGCGCTGGGACGCTCGACTCAGGAAGCGGCTTCTCTGTGCACCGAAGACGGACAAGCCGGCATCATCTGCGATCGTACATTTATCGACGCCGTTTTGACCGGCGACGGCAGCAAGATTCGCTCGCCTTACGCCGAAGCGGTCCGTTCATTGGCTTTTACCCTGGCTTGCAACCAGTCGATCGACACCGGCCGGCCGGTCAGGATTGAACTCGACTGATCGGCGACGACCAGGCTGTCCGGCCTTGATCATCGATGACTTCAACCCGGACAAAGTGTTCATTTTTCTGTAAAGGATACACAGCCGAAGTGATGCCGCAGCCGCTGAATGAGCGGCTGCCCGTCCAGACCGCATCGGAATAGAAAACGATGCGGTCAGCCGGAGAGCATGTCACCTCGGCTGTGTTTTCTTTTATCTTCAGATCAATCTGCGGTCCCTGAGTCGCATAATAATCGCCCCGGCGAATCGCGGCTAATAGATCTTTTCGCGTACAGGCCGGACTGCGAACCATAATATAGCTTTTCGTTTCTTCGCCGTCATAAAAATGGCTGTCATCGGCAGCTACGCAAGGCAGGATCATGCCGGATGAAGCAAGCATATCGATCAACAAGCCGGAATAAGGGCGGGCGTTATGCGGCAGATCGGAAACGGAATTATATATCTCAACGGCAGCCAATCCATGCAGGCGGCTGATCTGTTCCGGTGTTTCCAGCGACCAGGCCGGATGAGCCAGGATCGGCAGACCGCCGGCAGCGGTGATCTGATCGATGAACCATTGCGCGGATATCTGTTGATTTCTGACGATATCCGGTTTATGTTCCATCCCGATGCCGACTATATGGAAAATCCCCTGTCTGGGATCGGAGCCCACATCGTACTCACAACCCGACAAAAGCAGAAGCCCTTCCCGGCTGTCGGCTTCCGATACATGCCAGTGGTCCGTCAGCGCCAAAAAATCATATCCGGCGGCGGCATACAGTGTGATCACATCTTCCGGTGAACGCGTACCGTCCGTTATTGTCGTATGCGTATGTAAATTGCCCTTAAACCAACGTTGGCCATTCTGATCAATAAGCATCGATTGTAACCTCCCGGTAATTTATGCCATTATCTGCCGGCATGCCTTTGTTATAAACAGGCTGCCCGATCGCATAATCCGAACGCTATTATAGCACAATAAGCTTTTCGTGAGCGACACCGTGCCAGGCCGGTTTATGGGTCATGAGTTTATTACGCCGCAATTGTAAAGATTGACTTTCACTCCGGCATTGTTTAAAATGGGTCAATGTCGTGCACGTGCACGATGCTGATCATCTTTTCGCTTATGCTCATTCGGCGAACGCCGTCAAACGGGAGGGATACGATGTCACGTTTTACTTACACAGGTCCCGCGCTCAAAGAGATTTCGTTTCCGCTGGGTGGAATCGGTACCGGTTCCATCGGTCTGTCGGGAAACGGACGTCTGATCGACTGGGAGATATTCAATCGGCCGAACAAACGCAGTTACAACGGTTTTACCCATTTTGCCGTCAAGGTTGAGGAAAAGGGGCAAGTACTGGATGCCCGGGTGTTGAACAGTGATCTGCCGCCGTCTTATATGGGAGACGTCGAGCCCGGCAAATTCAACGGTCTTGGCTTCGGTCCGTCCCGTTATACCCTGGCCGGTGTGCCTCACTTTAAAGACGCCGAATTCGAAGGCCGCTATCCCCAGGCTGCGATTCGTTTTATAGACGATACCTTTCCCGGGCATATCAGTCTGCGTGCCTGGAATCCTTTCATTCCGCTGAATGATAAGGATTCCAGCCTGCCCCTGGCGGTTTTTGAAGCTGAGGCAACCAATACCGCCGACGTCCGGCGTGATTTTGTTTTCGCTTTTTCCGTCAATAATCCTTTGAAATTGGGAACGCGGTATAACGAATACAGGCATGACGGCCCGCTGCATATGATCCGGCTGCTGAGCACCGCGCCGGAACCGGATCATCCGGACAGCGGCGACTTGACGATGTCGGTCCTGGCCGATCAGGTCAGCTGCCAGCAAAACTGGTTCCGCGGTTCCTGGTTTGATAATTTGACCATTTATTGGCAGGACTTTACCAAAGCCGGTGATTTGACCAACCGGATATACCGGCCTGACGATCTGCCGGCCGGCGATAAAGCCGAATCGGTGGCAACGCTGGCCGCCCGTGTCAGCCTGATGGGCGGCGAAACGAAAACCGTTCGTTTCGCGCTGGCCTGGAACTTCCCCAACGCCTGGAACTATTGGAATCCCCTTAAAGAGAACGACATCTGCGGCGCAGATTCTTCCGGCGCCTGTTGCTGCGGCGCAGCCGAAACTTTCAATCAGCCAACCTGGAAAAATTACTATGCGACGCTCTTCCGCGATTCTGCGGAAACCATCCGCTATCTTTACGCCAACCTGGAACGGCTGGAACAGGAAACTCATCGTTTTATGACCATCCTCTATCGTTCCAGCCTGCCGGAAGCTGCGCTGGAAGCTCTGACGGCCAATCTTTCCATTTTACGTTCGCCGACTTGCCTGCGCCTGACCGACGGTTCTTTTTATGGTTTTGAGGGTTGTCATTGCCAGGAAGGCTGCTGCGAGGGATCTTGCACCCATGTCTGGAATTACGCCTACGCGCTGCCTTATCTTTTCCCAAAACTGGAGCGATCCATGCGTAACCTGGATTATCGCTATAATATCAACGAAAACGGCGCGATGTCCTTCCGGCTGCAGTTGCCGCCCGGGCGCAGCCGGTCGACATTCCGGCCTTGCGCCGACGGTCAGTTCGGCGGCATCATCAAGGTTTACCGGGAATGGCTTTTGTGCGGCGATACCGCATGGCTGCGCGGTATCTGGCCGCAAGTCAAGAAATCGCTGGAATACGCCTGGAGTCCGGAAAACAAGGATTTCTGGGATCCGGAACAAAAAGGCTATCTGAGCGGGCGGCAGCACCACACGCTGGATATGGAGCTGTTCGGACCAAACTCCTGGCTGAGCGGTTTTTACCTGGCGGCATTGGAAGCCGGCGCCCGTATGGCCGACGCTTTGGATGACAGCGATTGCGCCGCCCGATACCGGGCTTGTCTCGAGCGGGGTAAAGTCTGGGTCGATCAACATCTGTTCAACGGTGAGTATTTTTTTCAGCAAATCGATCTGACAGACGAGCATATTCTGGAGCCTTACGCCGATCCGGGCATGCTGAGCGGCAATGTCCGCAGCGCTTACTGGAATGACGAAGCCGGCGAGCTGAAATATCAGATCGGCGAAGGCTGTGCCATCGATCAGGTTTTGGCTCAGTGGCACTGCGATTTAATCGGCCTGGGCGATGTTTTTGACCGGACTAAGGTCCGCCGGGCTTTGGCTTCTGTCTTTCGTTACAATTACCATGATTCCATGCGCCGTATCTTTAACCCATGCCGGCTTTATTGCCTGAACGACGAAGCCGGAACCGCCATCTGTTCCTGGCCGGCCGGTGTCCGCAAGCCGGTGGTGCCGGTGCCCTACAGCGAGGAAACCATGCACGGTTTTGAGTATCAGGCCGGTTCACATATGATTATGAACGGATTGGAAGAAGAAGGCCTGGCTGTTGTCCGGGCGGTGCGCGACCGGTATAACGGCACAGCCCGCAATCCCTGGAATGAGATTGAATGCGGCAGCAATTACGCCCGTTCCATGGCTTCTTATGCTCTGCTCATCGCGTACAGCGGTTTCCGCTGCGACCTTGTTCGCGGCTGCATAACCTTCCGCCCGCTGCACGATGATGTTGACAGCCGATTTTTTTGGTCGGCCGATCCCGCCTGGGGCGAAATCATATTTGAAAAAAGCCGGATCATTCTCACCTTAGCCGGCGGCGAAATAAAACTCGGACATTTTATTCTGCCGCAAGCCGACACCATTCGCCAAATCGTTTTAAATCAAGAACCTGTTGCGTTCACCTGTCTTGACGGCGAACTGATTACGGAGCATGATCTTGTTTTAAAAGCCGGCGGCGAGCTTTGTTTTATCCGGTAATCTTGAGGGCCGGCAAGCTTTCGCCGACCGGAAACAGGAGCAGTCAGCATGGCTATAACCGTCAAAATCCTGGCCGATTTGTGCGGCGTATCCCGCGGCACCATCGATCGGGCCTTAAATAATAAACCGGGCATCAATCCCGATACCAGAGCCAAAATTCTGCAAACAGCCGCGGAACAGGGCTACACGCCCGACTATATCGGACGCAGCCTGGCCAAAGGACGAACCTTTACGCTGGGCGTCGTGGTGTTCGATCTGAACAATCAGTATTTCTGCCAATTATTGCAGGCGATTGAGAAACAAGCCCGGCTAAAGGATTATGCGGTCATGATCATGCTGAGCAGCCAGCAAACCGATCTTGAGATCAAGGCCGTCAGGCAGCTGAAGGAAAGGCGCGTCGACGGTTTGATTCTGCACCCGGTCGGCTGCGGACCGGATTACGAAGCACAGCTCGTCAAAGCCGGCCTGCCGATCGTCACGGTCGGCAACCGTCTGTCTGCCGGTTATGACTATATCGGCCTGGATAACGCCGGCGCGTCTGCCGACGCCGTCCGCCTGATAACCGACCGGGGTTACCGGCGCATCATTTTTGTCGCGCCGCCACTCAGAAAGGCAGGCCAAGCCAATATCACCGCCCAGGAAGAAAGGCTGGCCGGCTTTCTCTCGGCAGTCCGCACTCAGAAAATCGACGCCGCAGTCATTCAATCGGCCGATTATTTAGCGGATCTGGAGCGAGAACTGGAACAAGCCGGACCGCGAACCGCCGTGTTTTGCAGCAGCGATGTTTTTGCCCTGGAAGTCATGCAGATTCTGCGCAAAAAAGCCGGACGGCGCAAATGGCCGACCGGCTTGATGGGATTTGACGGTATTGACATGCTGCAGTATGTCCGGCCCAAATTGACGACCGTTTACAATCCGGTCGCCGAGACCGGCACGGCCGCCGTAGACCGTTTGCTGAGCCGGATCGAAAATAACGGGCTGGCCGCGGAAATAATCACGATTCCGCACCGGATTCTCCCGGGCGACAGTTTATAAGTCCGATTTTAATCCGGGCTTATTGATCTTCCGCCAGGAATTGACGAACAAATTCATCATCATTCAGGTGAGGGTACTGAGCGTAAACGCGGTCGATTTCTTCCGCCTGACCCGGAGACAACGTTTCGTTTACATCCAATGTCCAGATGCCGGTCATCAAGCCCTGACGGCGCAGCACTTCATGAATGCCGGCGATACAGCCGTGGAAATTATTGGCCGTATCAAAGAATGCGCTGTTGCTGTCGGTCACCTGCGCAGCTAAAGTCAACCATTCCTGTACAGGCTCACCCGCGGCAACCGCTTTCTTCACTTCATTGAACAAGCGAACCGCCGTATGGGTCCAAACCGCCCAATGGCCTAGTAACCCGCCGACAAATTTTGCCTGGTAGGTCTTGCCATGATCTTCAAAGGAACAGGTTGTCAGTAAATCATTAAAAATATTGTCGTCGTTGCCGGTATACAAGTCGATCTGGCCGGCACGGCGGCTGAGAGCCGCGGCCCGCATGACATCCAGAGTCAGATAGCGGTTGAAAGCGGCGGCTTTGATGGCCACAACGTTGTCAATATCGCAAATTCGCCGCCAATAATCGAAACTGAACATTCTGCCGCCTACGGCTGGCTGCAGGTAGAAACCGATGACCGGCATGATCCGCGCCACCTGTTCGGTGCGCGCGACCAAATCGTCCTCCGAACAGGCGTTCAAGCCGCCGGGACTGAGCAAAGCGGCATGGTAGCCCAGGCGCGCCGCGGTTTGAGCTTCCTTTACTGCCTGGCCGGCAGGGCCGCATACACCGGCTATCCGAACGACAATCCGGCCGGTTTTTTGCTCGTAGCGATCGATTTCATCAGCGACCAGACGCAGGATCGGTTCGAATAAGCCGATCTCCGGCTTGCGGATTTCAAACTGGGTCGTATGGACGGCAACGGCCAGACCGCCGACACCGGCAGCCAGATAGTAGCGGACCAGGCGGCGCTGGCCGGCCTCATCGAAATGTCTCTGTTCATCAAGGACCAGAGGAATAGCCGGAATAACCGTTCCGGCAGCTAAAATATCCAAAGCTGGATTCTTCATTAGAAGCTCCCCTTTCTTTCTTCGAAATGAGTCGGCTTATTCAGGGTTCTGCCGCCGTCAAGCAACCATTCGGCCTGCCATTTGATCAACGTGTTCAGAGTAACCTCCGGATAACCGAATTGCTCAAAACAATGCGCCGCATTGGTGAGGAATGCTTTGTCCGACGCCTCCCCTTCAAACTGCGGTTCTTTGCCAAGATATTTACCGAGTTGTTCGGCCGCATAACGCACCCCTATGGTCTCCGGTCCGGTTACATTAAGAAACGCCGCCGGTGACCCGGCCAGCTTCAAAGCGCGGATGGCGATTTCATTGGCATAACCCTGCCAAACGCAGTTGAAGCACGTTGTGCCGAGTGGGATCGGTTCTCCCCGCAGAATTTTTGCGGCCAAATCAAAAAGAACGCCATAACGTAAATCGACAGCATAATTCAGCCGGTAAATCAAAACCCGGCTGCCGTATTTGCGGGCGCCGAATTCGAACACCCGTTCACGGGCCAGCGAACTCATCCCGTATTCGCCGATCGGGGCCGGCCGGATGTCTTCCGCCGCGCCGCCGCTGTATACGGGCATCATCGGATATATGTTGCCGGTTGAAAAGACGACGATATTGGCATTTTTAAAGCGCCGGGAAACCAGAGTCGGCAGCGAAGCATTCATCGACCAGGTTTCACATTCATTGCCGTCGGTGCCGAATTTGCGGCCGGCCATATAAATGATGTTCGCCGTGTCGGGTAATTGATCCAGCGCGCCTTCGGCCATTAAATCCAGGCTGATCATATCGACCTGGTTGTCTTGCAGCAGCTTGACCGCTATAGGATCGCTAAAGCGCGATACGGCAATAACCTTTTTATCGACGCCGGCTGCTCTGACAGCCCGTTTGGCCAGTAAAGCCAGTGTCGGCCCCATTTTCCCGCCAGCTCCGAGAATCATGATGTCGCCCGCTATGCTGCGCACATCATCGATCAGAGCTTGGGACGGAGTCGTTAAGAGCGAATCCAGTTTTTCTTCAGTCCACATTGAAAATACCTCTTTTCTATATCATGTCATAAATTATCTTCAGACACATAAATAAGCCAGCATGATGTCGATCGTCTGCTGTTTGCGGATTTCCATCATCTCGCGGCTGCATAAATCCATTCCGAACAATTTCGACAGGGTATGGCCGTTTGAAAAGTTGGCGAAGCATACGGTAATCAGGGAAATCGTCAATTGGTTTTCATCAATGCCGGTTCGAAATAAGCCGGCTTCAATGCCACGCTTGATCTCATCGGTAAAAAAACGGATTGTCGGCCGCTTGATATGGTCGGCAGGCAATTCGTTCAGATATTTGGCTTTATTGAGGTTCTCCCACATCAGGATATTGACAAAATTGGGATTATTATAAAGAAAATCAAAATACATGGCGATGATCGATCGGATCAGCTCGACACCGGTATAGGCGCAGTCCTGAAGCTGCGCTTCCGCAAACTCCATCCTTTTATAGACGATAAACAGTACCTTTTTATATAATTCTTCCTTATTGGTATAATACTCGTAGATCATCCGTTTGTTGATTTGCGCTTGTTCGGCAATCTCATCAATGCGGGCGCCATAAAATCCTTTTATCGAGAATTGTTCTTCTGCAGCCTCGAGAATCGCTTTTTTTGTTTTTTCAGAATTTCTTTCCCTCTTAACGGTCATGACAGCTTCACCTCGCCAAATTCTGTTTATGTGTAAATCAATAGTTAGTTACATTTTAATCCATTTTGATGGATTGTCAAGATCCACATATAC
>CAYRWC010000072.1:0-10231 GCA_964427795.1 uncultured Oscillospiraceae bacterium
CGTCATCAAAATCAGCTCCTTTCGTGTTCCACGAAGATGCACGCACCTTGTTGCAGAATAAAAACATATTTATTTTACCGTATCTCACCTTAACAATCAATATATTTTTAAAGATATCCAGTAGCTGCATGCAAAGCCTCCATTTCATAGTGATAGGGTTTCAGTATACAAGCAATCAGTTTAAGAAAAAATATATGATATCAATGCGATCTATAGTATTATTGGTTTATGGTTCAGATTGGTTTTAAAATGCGTATATGATATTATTTATTTTTTCAGAGGTGATTGTATGTTGATTAAGGGTAGCCGAGTTTCTTTGAAATTAGTTACTGAAGCAGATTTGGATTTCATATGTGATATCGAATCAGACAAAAGTTTATGGTTGTTCGATGATATAATAACTGACCGTGAAAAAATCAGAAATAAATTCATTGATAGAATAAAAAGTGATGGATATTATGATTTTATATTACAACTAAATGATGACCAGCAAACACCTATAGGTGACATGAACATATGGAGTTATATAGAAGAACGCAACAGCTGGGAAATAGGCTACGCTGTCCTTCCAGCCTATCAAAACAAGGGCTGTGTGCCGAGGCGCTGCAACTCTTGTTGAATTTTGCATTTAATGAATTGAAAGCACACAAAGTTGTAGGAATGTGTAATGAACACAACATTTCATCTTACAAATTAATGGAAAATATAGGAATGACAAGAGAAGGCACTTTTCGTGAAGAATACCTATGGAACGGGAAATGGATTAATCAGCATTTTTATTGTATCCTTGAAAGTGAATACATTAAGGATAATCTTACCTAATAATTAATATCAGAAGGTGTTTGCTTCACAGTATGTATACGATATGTGCTAAGACGGTCAAGTGGCATCACGACGCCAGATACCTGCTCTGCAGGGGGATAAACAAGGCTTCTGGGGAATTGGGGCTTAGTTTTCTTGTTTACAATATGAAGCGAGCGCTCAATATGGTGGGCGCCAGGAAGCTGATTGCAGCCATGAAGGCGTAAATGATGCGGCAAGCATGGCTTTTGCCTCAGTGCTGGGACGTTAACAGTCAAGTTTCAGGGATGTTATGAATATTGCGCAACAAAAAACGCCGGAAACTAAACATTTCCGGTGTTATTTTTGTTCTGAAAAACGAATTTTCAGACATTGTGTGGTGGAAGCGAGGGGAGTCGAACCCCTGTCCGAAATCCTATCCTCTGAAGCATCTCCGGGTGCAGTCAATGGTTGGAGTATTCCCCTATCGCCGAGTTCATTGACAAGCGCTGGCGGTCCGGTAGCCTATTATACAAATCCAGGTCTAGGCATTCATGGATTCGTTATCCTGTTTAACCTGCCGACAAGTAAGGTCTGCTATCTGACGCCAGGAACCCATCCAGCAGATCGGATGGCCTGACGGTAGCTGGTTTAAGCAGCTACGAGTGCCGGTTTATTGGCAATTAAAATTTTCCTCGTTTTTTTAAGAGGCCTACGAGGATCCTCTACCCGCTTCCCCAGTCTCAACGACCCCGTCGAAACCAGTACGCCCCCGTTTAATGAAAAATCACGGAGGACTTTCAAAAAGATATTATACCAAAAACCGAACAAAAAGCAAGGTTCGTTTAAGGTATGAGTTGAAAAGTCAGCGTCATAAGGATTAGAATAAAATGAGTACTATATAGGTCATATCAGCTCCGATTTTGAATAAAAAATGGAGGAAATTCCGATGACAGATGAATATGCAAACCAGCCGTCAGTCAATGAATGGAAATTTATCGACCAGTTGAAGAGCCCGCTCCACTCATCTGTTATCTGGCGCCGGCAAGAAAAGAACGCTGGTGAAGCCAGTCTGAAAGCGGGTGTATCTCTGGAGTTTACTTTCCCGGACGATGCGGGAATGCTGGATACCGCCTATGATGATTTTAGAAGATTCCTGATTGCCGGGAAAATCAGAACCGATGGAGCCTACAGGATCAGCACCGTTCTTGCCCCCACCACGTGTTTTGAGGAATATATCCTGGATGTCGGGGAGACGTCCTGCCGCGTTCTGGCCAACGATACGGAGGGCATCCGGCGTGGGCTGGTGTTTCTGGAAGACAGCATAACCGGTACCGGCGGGCCTTTCCTGAAAATGGGAATAACGCGAAGGAAGCCTTTTATCAAGACCAGAGTCTCGAGATGCTTTTTCGGTCCCATCAAACGCCCGCCCTTGAACCGGGACGAATTATTGGATGATGTCAATTATTATCCGGATGAATATTTAAACCGGTTGGTGCATGAAGGCATCAACGGATTGTGGTTAAGCATCGAATTCAGAGATTATCCGTCAAGATTTTTTCCCGAACACGGCCGGGATGCGGTAAAGCGGCTGGAAAAACTGCGGGCCACAGTCAAACAATGCGCCCGCTACGGCATAAAGATTTACATCTATTGCAATGAACCCTGGTCATTTTCGGATAAAGCTTTCGGTTCCCTCCCTCTGGCGGAGTTAGAAGCTAATCCGTGGTTTAAAGGCCATGAAGCGGATGGAACCATTCATTTTTGCACATCATCCAAAGAAGGTCAGGCCTACGTTGAGGAATGCAGCAATTATCTATTTACCAACGTCCCCGATCTGGGGGGAATGATATGCATTGTGAACGGCGAGATTCCGACCAACTGTTACAGCTACCCCGGTTATTTTTTCGGCAATAACTGTCCCCGCTGTTCCAAGCTGAAACCTTGGGAGGTTTATCATGACCTGCTGGCGGCGTTTGCGCGGGGCATCAAAAACGCGGCGCCCAAAGCTGAATTTATCGCCTGGTTTTACACGCCGTCTATTACGGATGACAGCTTATCCACCAAAGAACAGAAGTTTGAGGTTTTCCGCCAGATTGCCGCGCATGCGCCGAAGGACGTCATCATGCAAATGAATTTCGAGTCCAACGGCATCGTCAAACAATGCGGCCGCGAACTTGTCGCCCATGATTATTGGCTGTCATGGCCGGGCCCCAGTGATATTTTTACCGACTGGGCTTCGAACGCCACCCAAAAATCACACGCGCGGGTTTCTGCAAAAATACAAGTCGGCTGTTCGCATGAAGACGCGACCATTCCGTTTATGCCGGTTCCGGGAAGTCTATACCGGAAATATCGCGTCATGAAAGAATTGGGCGTCGATTCGGTTATGCAGTGCTGGTACTTCGGCAATTATCCCGGGCTGATGAATAAAGCTGCCGGAGAACTCTCTTTCCTGCCTTTCGCTGCAGAAGAAGATGAATTCCTGGAAAATCTGGCTCGGATCGACTGGGCCGGCAATCAAAAGCAGATTGCGCAAGTTTGGAAATATTTCATGAACGGTTATGCTCATTTCCCGGTTACCATTATGTTTTCCTGGTACGGCCCGCTGCACTGTTCGATTGTTTGGCCGCTGCATCTTTTCCCGGTTGATCAGCCCATAGCGCCGTCATGGTGTTTCGGTTACCCCGACAGTGGCGACAGGATTGGCGAGTGTACTTATTTTGCCCATTCGCTTCCTGAAATTCTCGACTTGCTGACGCAAATGAATGAACAATGGCAGAAAGGCATCGACATTATTTCATTATTGGAAGATGAGTATGCCGGAAATGAAGCCCGGCAAATGGATATCGGCCTCTATAAGGCAATCGGGCTGCAGATTCGCAGCGCGCTTGATGTCTTTACCTTCTACCATCTGCGGGAGCGCCTTCCGTTTATGGAGCAGGCCGAGCAACGGACAACCCTGCGGCAAATGATCGAACTCGTCCAAATGGAAATAAAGAATTGTATGTCTATGAAAGCGCTGTGCCTGAAAGATCCGAGACTGGGTTTCCATTCTGAAGCCGAGGGATATAAGTTCTTCCCGTTCAAGCTGGACTGGCGTGTCAAACAGCTTGAAAATCTGCTCGAAACGGATTTCCCAAAAGTCGCTGTCGAGATCGAGCAAGGTAATCATTTATTCCCTGAATATACCGGCGTAAAGCCTGTCGGAAAAACTTATGGCTGCGGCCAGAATGAATCCGACGCGCCGGCGGAGGCGTTTTTCGACGGAACCGGATCCTGGAAAGCTTGGCATGACGACAAAATGATTCACTTTGAGGTGCGTTGTATCCGAAAACCGGACGATAAAGAAAGCATCGCCTTGATCATTGAGCCCCGACGGCTTGATCCGGTTATTCGTCTTGATATTTCCGCCGGCGGTGTGAAATCATATTATCAAGATCCGTGGGACGCCGCGGTCAGGATCGGAGATGACGAATGGACCGCTGTTTTCTCGGTACCCTTCCAGTCGATACCGTGGTATGACAGGCAGTGGCCTTTAAGGATCAATGTATGCCATTATTCCTCCGGGCTGGGACAACCATCCGGCTGGATCGAACAACATCCGCTTCCTGAACGCCTGACTTTCGGTGATCATAACAGCGCCGATTTAGGATGGTTGTTTATTAAGATGTAGAAACTGTAAATTTTATTAAATCGATACCGGCTGATCCGCGTTTTAATTCAGGAGGCCTGATTTCCGCGCTTTAAGCAAAGCCTCCATCCGGTTTTTTACGCCCATTTTGCTGAATATATTCGAATTATGATACTTTACTGTTCGAATGCTGATACCGAATTCGCTGGCAATTTCGGCATTTGAACGATTAGTCAGGAGAAGCTGGAGAACCCGTTTTTCCATACGGGTCAAGGTTTCCGCTTCGCCGGTGGTGGCAGGCTCCGCGCCGGCTTTTTCCAAATCATTGAAGCTGCTCAGCAAGGATGCCGCATAATTATTCATTTTACAGGATTTTGCAGGATTCTTCCGTTTAAGATACTGTTTCAGCAGCTTCCGCATCGGCTCGGCTTCATCGAGGTAGGTTCTGACATAACCGTCTTCCGCACTCAGAATTAAAGCCTGCTCCAGCGTTTCCAGGGCATGGTCGGCGTCCCCGTTCTGTTCATAAGCCAAGGCGAGAAGACAGGCTATTTCGATTTGGCTGGCTAAACGGTTCTCTTGACGGGCATAGATACTCAGCCGATTCAACAACAGAATGGCGTCGTCGATGCGATCGGTCCTGGTTAAATAGCGGGAAAATATAATATATTCATATTCACGTGTTGGTGAAAGCTCGTCGAAAACGCCGACCCGACTTAGATCAATCCATTTTTCCGCTTCGGAAGTATCTTTCACGTTTAAATAAAGGGATGCGGCGAACAGGTCGAACAGATAGCTCCAATGGGCTTTGCTTACGTTGTTCAGCCTTTTCCGTCCTTCTTCGATCGCTGTAAAAGCGCCCGGCATATTGCCGGCTGCGCGCTTGATTTTCGCCAAAGTCATAAAAGCCGGAACAATCGCGCCCGGTGTATTTAAGCGCATAATATTCTCAAATCCTTTAGCCAATGTTTCATAACAGGCATCCATCTGATTGCGTTCGTATTGAGATTCAATTTGCATCATGACCAAATAGGCGGCCGAATCGCCGACAACGCGGTTCAGTCCCTCGCAGACAGTCGAATAGGTTTCATCGATCTTATTCAACCGTCCGTAATAACCATAAAATGTTTTGAGCATGCTGGGTTGATTTAAATTCAAGTCGCCGACCTTGATCGATGTTTCCAGCTGCAGTCCGCACGCCGTGGCATAACATTTAGCCGCCCGGCCGGCATCCAGATTGCGAATCGCCAGATCAGCCTGAGCCAGACAAGTCAGAGCCTGCAGATAATTTTTTATCGGTCTGTCCGATAAGCCGGACTCGATTCTATTGTAAGAAGCGACGGACCGATTAGCCCAGATCCCTGCTTCATCCATCTGGTTATCCATAGCCGAGAGCCAGGCATGCGTCACGCAGAATTCAACGTCGTCCTGATGACAGGCTTGCGGAATCTGATTCATCCATTTCAACAGCAGCATATGCTCCCCCATTTTCAGCATGGGTTGATAGATGATCCAGAAAAGGCTCAATGCCTTCTGATAAGCCCGACCTTTCAAATAGGCATCCATGGCTTCCTGAACATAATCGTTATCCTGGTACCACTGTCCGGCTTTCTGATAGAGAATCTGTCCGCCGGAAGGATCTTGTTCCGCCAGCTGCTCTCGCAAAAAATCGGCAAAAAGATGATGATAACGAAACCACACCTTATCATTCCCCAACGGAATAATAAAATTATTCGAATCCAGCAAGCGGTCCAGAATCGCACGGCAATCCGGCAATCCGGTTACAGCTTGGCATAACGGCGCTGAAAAGCGGTCCAAAATAGCGGTTTGGGATAAAAACAGCTTAACCTCGTCCGGCCATTTTTTATAAATTTGTTCCCTTAAGAACCGTTCGATATGATGATTTAAAACCGGCAGGTTGGTATTGGGATGAAAAAGCGGCCTGCCTTTCTCGACCGCAAGGGATGCAACTACTAATCCGGCAGCCCAGCCTTCGGTTTTCGTGACGATCCATGAAAGTTCGTCGGCCGACAAATGATAACCTTTCAAGATAAAAAAACGGTTGATTTCATCCGGCGAAAAAGATAATGCCTGAGGATTGATGATCAGGACTTGGTTCTTAAGATAAAAGTTTTCAAATCGGAAATCAATTCGTTGCGGCTGATTAAAATGACGTTGAAATTGGATGGCATATTATTCAAAAAGTAAGAAAAACTCTTTCTGACTTCCGGATCATGGATCAGATGAAAATCATCCAGAACAATCAACGCCTCCGCCGGAACACCATACAATTTATCGATCAGCAATCCGGCCAGTATGCCGGAATCGACCGTCTCGCTGTTAATCGGCAAATCAAAAAATTCGACATATTCATTTTTGAAGACATAATTCATGGCCGCGACAAGATATCTCCAGAATCTTACAGGGTCATTATCGCCTTCATCAATGGAAAACCAAGCTGCCGGCAGTGTTATATGATTGATCCAGGACAGGACGGCGGTAGATTTGCCGTAGCCGGCCGGCGCCGTGACAAGCGTCAGTTTATAATGACAAGCCTCGCTTAATTGATCTAAAATCTGCTTTCGCTGAATCAAGTGATGGCCGACGCCAGGTCTGCAGTATTTTGTCTTTATCAAGCCTGTATCAATCATGATGCTCCTGTCATGCTAAATCAAATCATTGTACTTAATTGATAATATTATACAATAAAAGTGATAACAGCGACGCAATCCAGATTCAAGTGCGTTAAAATAGACTTGACAGGTTTAATCATTAAATCGGATTTATATCAGCCGATGCCGACGGCCGCAGAAATGAAGGAGGGATCTTCATGTCCTTTAACCGAAGCATTCCGTTCGTTGGTTTTCACACGCGCATTGCCGATCACGACGCCGTTCCCGGACTGGTGCGCCTGATCGAAGAAGGGTTGGCTCCGGCCGGAATCAACACCTTGATCCTCGAGTTCAATCCGGGTTACGCCTATCGATGTTATCCTGAATTTTCCACAGGTACGCTGAACCATCAGGACGCGTTGATTATTAAAAGCATCTGCTGGAAATATAAAATCCGCATTATCCCGCTCTTTCAATGCCTGAGTCATCAATCGAATTTCAATGCCCGGCCCTGGCCGCTGTATCAGAAGCATCCGGAATTTCTTGAAACCCCGGATGTTCCGGCCGGCGCGGCCTGGCCGGATTTTTACTGCCACTGCTGGTGCGCGTCCAACGACGACCTCTATCCTTACATTTTTGACATGATGGATGAATTGATCGACGTCTTCGAACCCGACGCGGTCCATATCGGTTTGGATGAGGTTTTCGATCTGGGCGAAGACTGTTGTCCCCGCTGCCGGGGTAAAAACAAGGCGGCGTTATTGGCGCGAACCGTAAAAATTCTCCATGACCATCTGACGGATAAAGGACTGGACACCATGATGTGGGGCGATCGCCTGTTGAATGCCGATAAATTAGGCTATCATATGTGGGAAGCCGACCGTTTCGGGATGTACCCCGCTTTTGATCTCAAGGATCAGATCACCCGCGACATTATGATATGCGACTGGCATTACGATAAACACGATCACGGCTATCCGTCGGTCGGCCAATTTATGGAAAATGGTTTTTTCACGGTCCCTGCCGTAGCCGGCGACCTGGATCAGGCTAAATTTTTCTGGGGATTCTGCTTGGAGTATTGTTATTTGAGCCGCAAATTCAAGTGGCCCGGCCGGCTCGGCGGACTGCTTTTTACCCATTGGGCACCGCTTACCTTGAAAAACAGTGATGAACTGCTTTCCGCCATCATGAAAAGCCTGCGCCAGGAGCGTGTGGAATACGCCGATATCTGGAGCTCCGCCGCCGCCGGTCAGGTCATCGGCCGCTTGGCGCCTTATGCCGGTCGTTTTAAGAAATTGTAAAAATCGGATATAAATGTTATGATTTGAACCGGTGCCGGATTTTTTTCCAATATCGGCGCTGAATGATGCATGATAAACAATGAATAATGAATAATGAAGGATGAAAGTGAGAAGAGGCAATGAAGAACATTCCATTATATGACGTACGCAAAATTAACGATCTGCGTGACATGCTTTCGCAAAGCATGGCTCTTTTCAGCGATCATACGGCTTTTTTAGTTAAAGATCAAAAAGGCGGAGCTTATCGCTCCGTCAAATTGTCGTCTTATAACGCGGATGTTGAAGCTTTCGGCACTGCCTTGCACGATCTCGGGCTGGCCGGGTGCCGCGTGGCGATTATTGCCGAAACACGTTATGAATGGTATGTCACCTATATGGCAACGGTAAACGGCGTCGGCATCATTGTTCCGCTGGATAAAGAACTGCCGCCGCATGAACTGGCCAGTCTGCTCAACCGTTCCCGGGCCGATGTTCTGGTTTATTCCCAGGCTAAAGCCAATGATATCGCGGCGATCCGCAATCAGATTCCGTCTGTCCGCTGTTTTATCTGCACCGATCAACCGGCGCCGTCCGCGCCCGACGATCTCCTGTTTGCCGATCTGCTGGCCAAAGGCCGTGCTTTGCTGGAAGCCGGCGACCACCGTTTCGCCGATTATCCGCTCGATCCGGATGCCATGCGGATCCTGCTCTTCACGTCGGGAACGACCGATCAGGCCAAAGCCGTCATGCTCTCCCATCATAACGTCTGTGCCAATCTCATAGCCATGAGCAGCATGATTTTTATCGGAACCGACGATACCTTCCTGTCGGTTTTGCCGCTGCACCATACTTATGAATGTATCTGCGGTTTTCTCTGCCAGATTTACCGTGGTTCCGCCATCGCCGTTTGCGAAGGTCTGCGTTATATCCCGAAAAATATGCAGGAAAGCCATGTGACCATCATGCTGGTCGTGCCGCTGATGCTGGAAATGTTCTATAAACGGATTATGAAAACCGTTAATGCCAATCCGGCCACCGCCCGCAAGTTTAAGATCGGCCGCTTACTGAGCAATTTTCTGCTAAAGCTGGGGATCGACCGGCGCCGGCAGATCTTCAAGCAGATTCATGAAAGCTTCGGCGGTAAAATTCATCTCTTCATATCCGGCGGCGCTCCGGTCGACCCGAAAGTGCTCAGGGGTATGCGCGAACTGGGAATCCTGTGCGTCCAGGGCTACGGCCTGACCGAATGCGCGCCGATCCTGGCGGTTAACCGGGATTGCGATTACAACGACGCTTCCGCCGGCATGGCGCTGCCCGGAGTCGACATAAAGATCATCGATCCCGATGAAAACGGCATCGGCGAAATTTGCGGCCACGGCGCCAATGTCATGTTAGGGTATTATGAAAATCCCGACGCGACAGCCGCGGCGATCGATCAGGATAAGTATTTCCACTCCGGCGACCTGGGCTATATCGATAAAGACGGCTTCGTCATCATTACCGGCCGGAAAAAGAATGTCATTGTCACAAAAAACGGCAAAAACATATTCCCGGAGGAAATTGAAACGCTGCTCGGCCGCAGTGATTATATTTCCGAATGTCTGGTTTCCGGCATCGAGGATGAAAGCGGCGAATGGACCGTAAAAGCTGAGATATTCCCCAATATGGAATCGATTCAGCCGCTGCTCGGCAATGTGGCGCCTGATTCCGAGGCCGTGCGCAACTTGATCGGCGAGGAAATCCGTAAAGTCAATCATCTGCTGGAAACCTACAAGTACGTCCGCACTTTCAATTTGCGGACAGTGGAATTTGAGAAAACGACATCGAAAAAAATTCGCCGTCAGTATAAAAAATAAAACGATGCTTCGGCAGATCGGCCTCAGGCAGGTCGGACAAGACCTTAAACAAATGAAAAAGATCGGCGA
>CAYRWC010000073.1:0-10213 GCA_964427795.1 uncultured Oscillospiraceae bacterium
CAGCCGGTTCGGAACACGGTACAAATAAAGCGGGACTGTGCTGCCCCGACTGAAAACAGCTCCGGCCGGTTCAATCAAATTAAAGATATTGCCGGCCGGAGAAAACTTGCCAGAACAGAGTTGATGGCGCAGCTGGAGAAAACCAAGAAAGCGTTTCTTCTGGCCAGCCATATGCGCAATCAAACGATATTTATGCAATACTTCGCCGATCTGGAAGGATATCTGGCACATACGCCCTTGCAGGATAACGCCCCGGGCTTGTCGGCGCCGTCTTGATCGATGTCAAATTTTGCCGGCAAGCTCGAGAAGTTTATCAACCATTTTATAGCCGGCATCCACAGCCAGCTGGCTGCCGTTGAGCCGCGCTTCATAGATACCGGGTTGGAAAAGCTCCCGAATCGGCACATATCCACAAGGACCGTTAGCCAGACCGATGCACATGGTCTGACTGGACGGCGACTTTGCTTTCAACATCAATTGGTATTCAACATACATTTCTTTCGGAGAGGCAAAAATCAACAAATCACCCAGCTTCAACACCTGCAAGACCAGATTGATGTTACGTACCCCCAGCTCTTGAATCCGCCGGGCTTCGGAGGCATAATGCCGGTCGTCAATAGACGCCTGATCATAATTTTCATAAATTTTGTCGGCCCAAGCCAACAAACCGGCATCGGGCTCCCGGGTCGGCAGATCGATGGTATCGGCGATCATATTCAAACCGACGTCGGATGTGAGTTTTATAGACTCCATAGCCCGCGCGGCTTCCGCGGCAAGACGACGGCCCATCGATTTGTAATATCCGGGAACCCGGTGTGTGCCATTTTCAAAATCGATATGGTTGAGGTTGCCGAAAAATCCGTTGACGAATATCGGCATGAAATCGGCGCCATAGAGCTTGCGCAGCGTTTCTTTCATCGAGCCGGGGAAATCGCTTGAATATTTATTGCCGCCGACGCAATCCGTGTGGCACGCATAACCGACAATTGCGCCGTAACGTTCGCCCGATGCCTTGTCGATTCTCAGAACGCCGATCTCCGGATCGATGCTCCCGAAAGCGTGTTTATCGCCGCCGATCGGAGGATTGGTCCTATAGGTGCCGTCACCCATGACAAAATCGCGGTAATGCGCCAGCGTATCGTCATAGCCTTTCGCGTAGCCGATTTTCACGCCTTGTTTTTGACCTTGTGCCAGCACGGCGACATCGATCATGCGCGATGCAAGAAAATCCAAGTAAACCGCGTCGGTATGGGAAAAAACATCCCAGTCAAGCAGCGGGCCGCCGGTATGAATGTGTGTCGCGCAAGTCAGGACACCCGAAATATCCATTTCCAGTGCCTTGGCCACGGCGGGACGAACTTTCTCGTTTACAGAGTCCGGTATTTGTATGCCGTCGGATGATATCATGACAATTTTTTTGCCGTTGTCATCTTCAAAATAGGCGGCGTGCGTATACAAGTTTTCATTAATTCCATCGGCGAGCCTGACACCAAAATATCCCGGTATCTCACACCCCAGTGCCGGCGTTATGTCCAATTCATACAGACCGCATTTCAACATAAAATCATCCTCCTAAAAATGCACAGCTTCCGCACTTAACGTTTATCACGCAAATGAAATCAGGTTTTTAATTGATTCAGCAACGTTTTGCCGCCTTCAATAATATGCTCGGCCACGCCGGCTTTGAATTTAGAACTGCGAGCCTCATAACCGCCTTCGGCAAAAGCGTCATATGTCGGATAATAAGCTTCGCAGCCGTTGGCACAACAGCAATAAAGAGTCATGGCGAAGGGTGACGAGGCTTTGACCGAACGCCCGATCTCCGTAAACGGTTCTCCCGGCGCTCCGGTGATGGCTACGCCGCCAAAACTGATAGCCGACAGGTATAGTTCAAAGAAATCAGGGCCGTTTTCCAGTTTCTTCATCCGGTACGCTTCCGCTACCATCGTAACAATCCCCATGCCGCTTTCCGGCAGCTCGCAGTCGCGGCCTGCTTCATGCAGCGCGATGATCTGTTCAGCTTTAGCAACCATGTCGGCCGGCACCCGGCTGGACGGCACCTGGATGTTCAATTGCCGGAAATCCACTTGTTCGCCGGGGATCGTCTCGGTTTTGCCGTAAATCTGCAGCACAGCGCCGGCTATGCTTCTGCCCATGTGTTTGGCGTGCTCATAACCGCCGTTTGCATCCCATTCCGGCGCGTTTACCTGGATGTGATTCGTATCGCCCTGGGCGCCGTTAAAATAGATACAGCGGACATTGTCCAGAGCCCGCTCCAGCGTATCGCGGACGAATTTCGGGTAGTCCGCCGAGATCAGGCTGCCGCCGATAACATCGGGATGCACCTGGAAATTTACAATCAGGATTTCCGGCGCGTCTTTCCGGCTGATCTTGACCAACTGAACGTTTTCATCCGGCATGCCGACCGGATGGTCGATCTCCGGATTGCGTCGACCGGGATTCGTACGAATAGTGCCGTCTTTCATCAGAAAGCGCCGAATAAAAGATATATTTTTCACCGTGTTGCGGCCGATGCTGATCGTAGCCGGTTGTAGATCGGCCAACGCCAACGCGACGGCGTCGGAAATTCTGCGGAAAAGAATGACATTGTAAACCGGATCTTTTGGATAGAGATTATCATAAATAACAGGCGCCAGATGTGTATGTGTACAGGCGATGAATATGGCTTCGTACGGAAGATGATTGCGCTGCGCTATGACTTTGCGGCACTCATCGCAGATTTCCTGATCGATGCCAATCAAATCAAGACTTATCGCAACAGCGGTTTTTATACCGTCATTAAAGGCTGCTGCCGAAGCCAGCAAGGGATCCAGAATACCTTCGGCTTTGCGTTCATTATAATATCCCTGCAGATAGGTCCCAAGAGGCGGTGTAATTTCCAGACGTGCAAATCCTGCTTTCAACATGGCTTTTCCCTGCTTTCATCATTTTTTCTCTGCAACGGCTGTCCGCCGTTTACCAGGCCCGATTCCATTCATCATTCCATTTAAGGATTTGGTTTTCATCTTTCAGTACTTTTATGGCGGCGGCAAGCTGCTCTGCGGCCACGCGAACCGAAGCTTCGGCAATGCGGCTGCTGAGGCCGGCAAAAGACGAAGCCGAAAGCGCATTAGGGTATTGTATGCTCCAGAACCGCGTTGACTGACCCAAACCGGCTGCGTCGAGATAATCGGCTTTGTGAGTCGAAAGGCCGCTTACGGCGCCGCACCGGTCCATTCGGACTGCCTCGGGATGGGAGCCGAGGATCAGGGCGGTTTCGCTGAAACAGCCGTGTCCGTTTTCCTGCTCCTGAGCGACATAATCCCGCATAACGGCAATGTCTTCGTCGTTCAGTTCGGGAAAGCTGTCCCGCCGTCCGGCATCGATTTGTTCGATGAAGTAATAAGGCGTAATCAGTTCAAGATTTTTTGACAAGACGACATAATCTTTCTTATCATGCTGGGTGCTGCGGATAAAGTTGGGTATGATGAAGTTATTTCCGCCGTGACCGTTATAAATGAGTATTTTTTTAAATCCGTTGCGGGCGATTTCACTGCACAATTCGGTCAGCAGCCTCTGGATCAGCTCAACGGTAAGAACGATGCCGCCTTTATGGAGGGTGTGGCCTTGTACGTCGCCGAAACAAAAATCAGGAAAAATGCAAACCGGTTCTATTTCAGCCGCTTTTCTCGCAATATACGATGAAATCAAGGTATCCGTGCCCACCGGCAGATGTTGACCGTGCATTTCCAGACAACCCATCGGAATGACACATACACCTTTAGATATTTCAACGGCGGTGTCGAATTCCTCTTCGCGCATATATTCCCAAATCATGTGGAGATCCTCGTTGAGTCATTTGATCCATCCCTGAAGATGATTTTGCCGCTGTCTAATGGAATCATGTTACATAATGCAATTATATCAAACCATGTTCAGCACTCAAGGCCTTTAGAAAAATTTATCGCTGCGGCAACTTTGCCAAACCGGGAATATCCCACTCTTGATTCAAGCCTAAACCGCGTAAATCGGCAACAATGCCTTTCTGTTCGGCTTCGTACATCCGCCAGATGTTGCGCAGGCCTTGCAAGCTTTCCGGTCCATTCGTTTCAGGCACTTCGCCCGTCCTTATACAATGCGCGAAATGGCCGATTTCGAACTGCGTATTTTTACCAGGCTCGTATGAGGCGAGCAGTTTGGGTTCTTCGCCAAATTTATGAAGGTACATCAATCCGTCGGATACGTTAAGCTCGACCATCGCTTCTGTAAAATGAGCATGGACGCTGTATTTCAATTTGGATCCTTTTGCGCCCCAAGTTCCGAAATGGTAGCCGAGAGCGCCATTCTCGAATTCCATGGATACATTGCTGGTGCCTTCCTTCTCCATCCAGGGCGTTCCGTAATTGGTTCCCAGATGAAAGCCCCGGACCGGATTTCCCAAATACCAGAGCAGACAATCGATATAATGGCAGCCATGACTGAAAAGCTGTCCGCCGCCGAGTTTTTCAGCTGATTTCGACCAAATGTTGGTCATGGTATATTGTTCTGTCCAGATCGATACTTGAAAAACATCGCCATATGTTTTTTGATCGATAATTTCTTTAAGCTGACGATATAACGGCAGATAACGGACCGGGTACGCCGTCATCAGCGTGAGTTGCTTTGCCTGCGCCAAATGGATCAGGTCCAGACATTGCGCTTCTGTATTGCACATGGGCTTTTCCATAAGCACATGCTTGCCGGCGCGCAGACATTCCATGCCGACCTCAAAATGCAGATGATGCGGCAATACCAACAAGACGGCGTCACAATAATCCAGAACCTCGTGATAATCATCGGAATAATGTTCGGCACCCAACAATTCAGCCATCGCGCGGGCTTTTTCTACTTCAATATCGCAAGTCGCCGTTACAGTAATGACGTCCTGCAATTCGGAAAATGAAGCCTGATGGGAAGTTCCCATGCCGCCGCAACCGATAATAGCCAACTTGATCGTATCCATAATTTACTCCTTCAAAAACATGATATTTACATGATTTGTGATATTCTTTATTATAGTCATGTGCAATCGGGATGCTTTAGCAATAAGTCTATTTATCTTAGCAATTGATCTGGAGTGAGCGGCATGGATTATAAAGCTTACCACCTTCAGGAATCTTTTTCGATTCGTGAGATAATAACCTTTTATTATCTGCAATTACCCAGCCATTATCTTTGTCCGCCGGAACAGCACGACTTCTGGGAGTTTTTATATGTCGACAAAGGCGAGATGACCGTAGAAACAAACTCCGGTCGCCATCACATGTCACAAAGCGATATTATTTTCTACGAACCCAACGAGTATCATGTCGGAGGCGCGGCGGATAACTCGGCACCGAATGTTGTAGTCCTGTCTTTCAAGTGCAATGATCCGTGCATGGCTTTTTTTCGCGGCAAAATTCTAAGACTCAATGATCAGGAACGCGACATCCTGTCAAGGCTGATCAAAGAAGGCACCCAGGCTTTCAACCCGCCTATTGATTCGCCCAATATTGAATTTCCGATCAGATGGCATGCCGCGCCTTTTGCCAGCGAACAAATGATCCGAAATTACCTGGAAATATTTCTTATCTTGATTATACGGCGGAACGACTCGCAGAAATTGGTTCCGTCGGGCAGTCCGACGGTGCCGGTTCTTTGCAGCAATCTTAACAGCCGCAGCGGCCGGAATATCATCAACCAGATTATCGGCTATCTGCATCAACATACGCATGATCATTTGACAATCGACCAGATCGGCCAGGTATTTCACATCAGCCGGTCTTATCTGATGACCGAATTCAAAACGCGAACCGGCTATAGCCTGATCGAATATTTCAATCTTCTGAAAATCGACCAGAGTAAGCTGCTGATCCGCGAGGGCAGCCACACCATGTCGCAAATTGCCGATTGGCTGACTTATAAAGATTTGGGAACATTTTCCCGGCAATTCAAAAAAATAACCGGCATGTCTCCAACCGAGTACCAAAATCTGGTAAAAAAATAGCGGCTTGAATCGCTCGAAAGTCATTTACCACCGTCGGCGAAATTCGCCGGGACATAGATTCCGGTTCATCTGCTGATCCGCAAGATATTTCTTGACAGGACCATACAACGTGCTACGATGAAATCGGTACAGGTTTTCAGATTCAGGATAGATGGAACTGAAGGCGCGTGTGTCATATATCCCCCCTGACGATTCAAAGAACGATAAGAGAATGTCAAAAATCATCCGGCCGGCCGCCAACAATGGCTGCCGGGTTATTTGGACGTTCGCAGGAGGTTGCCTCAATATGAAAAAATTAGCGTTTTTACTTGTGTTGCTGATTGTTCTCGCATGCTCTGCTCCGGCATTTGCCGCCACTATTCCATCCTATACAGATTATCTGCCGGATTTTAAAAATGGCGACGTTTACAATCTTGATCAATGGCATGGATATATTGTCCAAGTGGCGGCAGCCGTGGAAGAACACTGCCCCATGACACCAGAGGTCAAAAGTGCCCTGACAAAGGTTTGCCAGCTCATTCATGATCATGCGGCCTATATCACAGAGCATTGCCAATCGATTCATGGCATGTATTCAGACATTATCGTTTCACTGCCATACTGAAACCGGTTATTCGAACATAATTGAGAAAACTTTTTATGCATGACCATCACTCTTGCCGCTGAATCCTGACTGAAAACCAAGGCTCTGGGGGTAACGCTCCTTCAGGGCCTTTTAATGTGCGGCAAAATTGTCACGTTGAATAAAATATGTTATAACATGAAAGGTAAAGCATCCGGTCCGACAATGTTTGTAATTGAAAAGAGAATAATATGCTGGAGGCCCGCTTGGAAAAGTTATATTGGCGAATCATGAAAATACCTATATTCAAAAAAATGAGCGCTCTGCCGGTTCTTGGCAAATTACTGACCTATGAGGCTCTGGTTTATATCTTTTTCGGAGCTGTAACAACTTTTGTCAATTGGATCGCTTATTTGTTTGTCAAACAGGTTTTACAGCAATCAACGGCATTTTCCAATACGGCTGCCTGGATCGCTGCCGTTTTATTTGCTTACGGCGTCAATAAGGTCTATGTATTTAAAAGTCATCAGAACAGTATCGGCGCGCTTCTGCGCGAATTTGGCCTGTTTATTGCGGCACGGCTGTTATCATTCGGATTTGATCAGGCGTTCATGATTATAACGGTCGATCATTTTTATTTTCCTGATGCCCTGGCAAAAATTTTGTCGAATGTTTTTGTCTTGATCATGAATTATTTTGCCAGCAAAATCATTATTTTTAAACATAAAAAGTAGTAATATCAGGAAGATACACAGCGCCTGCTTTTTAGATAACGAGTACACCGACGAATAGCTGCAAGGGATAAATGATGTATAGTAATAATGGATAAAATCAGATGATGTGAGCATCGTGAAAGAAGGAAACGGCATTGAAAAAGAAAAACGCATTGCTAATTCTCTGTGACCAGCTTCGCACCAGCTTTCTGAATGTCTACAATCCGGATATTCCTATTCCCACGCCGCATATCGACGAATTGGCAAGGCGCGGCGTGACATTCAACAATTGCGTTACCGCTTCGCCTGTTTGCGCGCCGGCCCGGGCGTCCATGCTGACCGGCCGCTATGTTTCGGATCACGGAGCGTGGACCAATAATGTTCCAGGCCGTGCGGGACTTGAATTTCTGCCGCAGCGCATGAATTGCGCCGGTTATGATACCGCTGTGTTCGGTTGTTTTGATCATTATCCTCATGACGACCTTGCCGGCTTTCAGTACGCGAAGTTAATGGAGGGCGGCCTGCTTGGCGAGCAAGAAGAATACTGGCAATTTCTCAAAAAGCGCCACCCCGAAATTACAACTATTTTTAACGGCGACGATTTGAGTTTTTCGTTTCCAGAAGATGAATTCTACGATTACTGGACGGCAACGCAAGCTGTAAATTATCTGGCAGATCATGCCGCGCAGCGGCCGGATACGCCTTTTTATGCCTGCGTTTCTTTCTTGAGCCCGCATTCGCCCTTATATCCGCCCCGTGAAGTACAGGGCACGGTTGATACCGACAAGCTGCCAAAACCGCTGCCGCGGGAGGAAGGCATGTCGCCGGTTACAACATACCGCGGCGCTCTGGTCACACCCCGTAAGCCGTTGTCGCGACAGATGCAGGAGCGCACGGCCTATGCCGAATTGATCGTGGAGATCGACCGGCAGATCGGCCGTTTGCTGGATACGTTGAAAGAACACGATCTCTATGATAATACGACAATCATCTTCACAGCCGACCATGGCGATATGCTGGAAGATTTCGGCCTGACCACCAAAGGCCCGTATCCGTACCGTTCGCAGCTTTTTGTCCCGATGATCGTTTCGGGCGATCCGTCCCTTGACGGCGGCACCTACAGCGACAGCCTGGTGACAAACCTTGACGTAGGCGCGACATTGCTGGATATTGCGGGCGACACACGCCGCTTCGGCAGCTCCCGGTCGCTTCTGGACGCCGCCCGGGAAAATCCCCGGCACCCCCGCGAGGTGAATTACAGTGAGTTCTGCGATGCCATGAAGGTGGTAACGGACAAACGCTATACTTTTGCTTATTTCCCATTTACAGGGTATGTTGACCTTTATGACCGCATCGAAGATCCCAATGAACTGCATAATTTAGCCGGCAAACCGGAATATGCCGCCGTGGAAGCCCGTTTTCTGAAGTGTATTATAGAATTTATGGCCGTGGCAAAAGGCGTTCGCATTGAAGCTCATGATTTGATTCCCCAGATGAAAGACGGGCTGGTTAAATATCTGCCTGATTTTCCGGAGGATTTCATGCTTGCTTACCCGATCAGCTCTGAAACCGAACGGGAACGTCTTCGTGCTGCCGGGCTGGACGCGGATTATAATGAGTTCTGCAAATCGCAGCCCATATATGCGCATTACGGCGTTTATTGGGAAAAAGACTCGAAATAATCCGGCCGATCCTGGGTCACTATAGCTAACGATAAAAACGGTAAAGTGACAAATCAAACGCATCATTGTCAGGGTAAAAGCAATTGCCAGAGAAAAGGCTGAAAAACGAGCGTTTGTCAGAGTAAAAGTGTAGCGACCGGTAGGCGCAACACCCCAAAAGTCGGAAAACTATCGTGAAGGCGGAACAAGAAGACGATCTTAAGAAAGCGGCGAAAAAGGCATGTCAGAGTGAACGCCGCGATAAAGAGCACAAAAGAACTAAATGGCGGAAGTGGGCAAACGTGCTATTGTTGAATCAGATCAGGATTTAAACGGACCTGATCAGCCGGGACGCGATAAAGCTGAAGTGTTGCGATCACGTCGGTCATGGATTGGCAAGCGATGTCAAAGGGGCAAGACTCGCCAAGGATGTCCCGGCAGGTGCAATTGATGTGGTTCATGAGCAGATCCACATCATCCTGGGAAAGGCCGTCAAAAAGGAGCCCTTTGGCAGGACATAGCGGATGTACTCATGACTCTTCTCGATCCGGCCTTTCTGCCAGGAAGCCATGGGGTCGCAGTAGAAGATGCGACAGCGAGGGCGACCATTGGAAGAATTCTCGAGGATTTGGGGGTTCTGAAATTCGGAACCGTTGTCGGTGAGGATAATCGGGAAGCAGGCTTGAAAGAGGCCGATGCCCATGGTGTTTTCCAGAAGGTCAAAGACTTCGAAGACAGCGGATTGAGTGTTGTTCTGGAGCAAAAAGATCAGGAGGAGACCCGAGTCCCTGAAGAGCAGGGTGAGGAGAACCTTGCCGCCGATTCTGCCGATGACAGTGTCCATCTCGACGATTTGGAGATCGGGGTGGTAGCCGGCATGGACGAGGAAGTCTGAGTAAGTGCGATATTTACGGTAAGCCGGATCAGGCGCCTTCGTATGGCGGGCCTTCCGCGGTTTGTAGGAAACCTTTCGGCGCAGGTCAATGTTTCTGGCGGCAAGGTAGCCCAGGTCGATGTAACGATAAAGGGTTCTTTTGGAGCAGGGGATCTTCTCTCTCTGGGTGGCATAGCTATGGTTGATGGGCTGTCCTTTCTGGATGAGCGGAGTCAGTAACAGGTCGAGAGCGAGCAGCTGCTGTTCGGACAGTGAGATGCCCAGGCGAGGGCTTTTGCGCAGATCGTGGCTGATGGTGTCGGCAACCGTGGCGGCATAGAAATACTTGATTTTGCGGCAGCCGTTCTTGGTGGGACA
>CAYRWC010000074.1:0-10189 GCA_964427795.1 uncultured Oscillospiraceae bacterium
TTTTTCAGAAGTGTGAAGCGCGTGTAAACACTGAAAATAAATTGAATTTTTTGAAAGCGCGGCGCAGGAGGCTACGGCTCATAGGGCAGGGTGAAGATGAAGCTCGCTCCCTTGCCGGGTTGCGAGGCGACCCGGATGCTCTGCCCGTGCAGGTCCATGATCTTTTTGACAATGGACAGCCCCAGTCCCGTGCCCTTTCCGGAGGTGCGGGCCTTGTCGACCGTATAGAAGCGCTCAAACACAAAGGGCAGCTCCTCCTCCGGGATGCCGGGACCGTTGTCGGCCACGGTGATGTGGGCGAGGTTGTTGACCGTGTGCGTCCACAGGGTCAGCCGGCCTCCATCCTGCACGTATTTGACGGCATTGTCCATCAGGTTGGTGACGACCTGTTCGATCCGGTCCATGTCCGCGCGGACCATGCACGGCTCCTGGCGGAATTCCACGTCCACCTCCAGATGCTTTTCGTCAATGCGCGCCTCCTGGCGGATCAATACGCGGCGGATCAGCTCGTTGATGTCAAAGCGCGTCAGATGCAAAGGAACCTTTCCGGATTCGATCCGCGACAGCTCCAGCAGGGAGGTGATGAGCTTGTTCATGCGGCGCGTCTCTTCCATGACGATCCGGATGTACTGGTCCCGGTCCTCACAGGGGATCGTTCCGTCCAGCATGCCTTCGACAAAACCGCGGATCGACGTGATCGGTGTGCGCAAGTCATGCGATACGCTGGATATAAAGTCTTTCCGGTCGCGTTCCTGGTTTTCCAGTTTTTCGATCATGCTGTTCATGGTATTAACCAAAGAAATCAAGTCGTCATTGACCAAAGCTTTATGATGGACCGGTTCGGCTTGATCATTAATGCCCGGCAAAATGATCCGCACCGATAAATCGCCGCGTGAAACGCGGTCTGCGGCGTCGGACAGCAAACGGATCGGCCTGGTTATATTCCGCGATAAAATGCTGTTGAATAAAAACGCGATAATAAAAGCAATCAGAAATGAAAAAATCAAGCCGTTGGTCATGAGAAAACTGGACAAACTGCGGGCTTTCTCCGGATAATGCAGTTGGATCTCACCATTGTAGCCGGAAGTCGAAGCCGGTATGGGGTATGCTGCGGAGAGCCAGACAAATCCGGTTCCGGCAAGCAAGCCGTTGAAATCCCCCGACATGCTGACGCCTGAGGTTCCCGAACCCATAGCCGCCAAATATTGAGCCGGCAGCCGGTAATAACCCCGATCGGATAATTCCAGTTTGGCGGTAACTTCTCCGGGAATACCGGTATGCAAGATCACTTCACCGGAATAATTGACAACCCAAACAACGGCACCGGTCGAACGCGCCGTAAAATTGATATAGCTGACAACCTGAATATCTTCGATTTCGCCTGTCTGGTCCAGATTGGCCGCCACAACATCGGAAATAGCCTGCGCGGCATTGACCAGCTGGTCGGCTTGCTGACGTTGGTTAGAAACTGAGACAACGCTGTAATAAACCAGTCCGAGAACACAGAAAACAATCAGAATGGCCATGGTCATCTGTATGATCGTTCGGGTATAGACCGATCGGATCAACCGGTATTTCATCATTGCCGTTAAGCCGTTTCGAATTTATAACCGACGCCCCAGACCGTCTTGATCTGCCAGGCCGGATGTTCACCGATATCGTCCAGCTTCTCGCGGATGCGTTTGATATGGACATCGACAGTCCGCGATTCGCCGTAAAAATCGTAACCCCAGACATTTTCCAACAATTGCTCGCGGGTGAACACACGATTGGGATGGGTAGCCAGAAAAAAGAGCAATTCCAGTTCTTTGGGCGGCATCTCGATCTCCTGGTCGTTGACGCGCACGGTATAACGCGATTTATCGACCCGCAAGCCTGGAAATTCGGCGCATTCGCCGGTCAGCTCACTGCCTTCCGGATTCGCGCGGCGCGGTTCCTGAGCGTTCTCATAACGGCGGAGCACCGCTTTGACCCGCGCCAGCAATTCCTTGGGTTCGAAAGGTTTCTGGATATAATCGTCGGCGCCCAGCTCGAGTCCGACCACTTTGTCCAGCGTATCGCCGCGTGCCGTCAACATCAGGATCGGCACATCGGAAGTCCGGCGGATCTCCCGCATGATGTCATAACCGTCTTTGCCGGGCAGCATCAGATCAAGGATCACGACATCCGGCACCGCCTGCAGAAATGTTTCGTATGCTTTGTCGCCATCCAGACAGCTGATGACCGCAAAACCATCTTTATCAAAATATAAGCGCAGCAATTCGCTGATATTGGGATCATCATCGACGATCAAAGCCTTCTTCATAGATGGGGATCCTCCTATTTGTTCAATATCTCATTCAACTCATGCAGAAAGGAATTGACATCCTTAAACTGACGGTAAACGGAGGCGAAGCGGACATAAGCGACTTCATCGATCTGCTTCAGTCCTTCCATCACCATTTCGCCGATTTCGCGTGAAGATATCTCCCGTTTCAGCGCATTCTGATGCTGCGCTTCGATCGAACTGACCAGACTTTCAATCTGAGCTGTCGATACCGGCCTTTTTTCACAGCTTTTTAAAATGCCGGAAATCAACTTGTCCCGGTCAAAAGGCTGCCGAGAGCCGTCTTTCTTAATGACCAGCAGCGGAAGATTCTCTATTTTTTCATAGGTCGTAAAACGCGAACCGCACGTCAGGCATTCCCGGCGGCGCCTGATGGCCGAACCTTCGTCGGAAGGACGGGAATCAATGACTTTATCTTCATCATGGCCGCAAAAAGGGCAACGCACGGTTATTCCCTCCGTTCCTTTACAACCTGCCGACGGTCATGGCTATACACCGGTTGACGCCGGTCGGCTTTCTTTCCATTAGCCGGTACGGCCATCAATCCTGCGAGTGATTGTCGTTATCCTGTAAAAACCAGGGCAATATCCGTCCGGACCGTTTCTCATGCCGGCCGCCGGATTCATTCTCGCGGCGGGCCGCTTCGCGCGCCGTTTCCTGAACGGGTATCCGGGGCTGGGTCGCCGAACTGATTTTCGGAGCGGCGGCCGACGGCGGCGGATTGGGCGCCGATACCGGCATCTGGACTGCTCCGGCGGCATGAGGCGCCGCATTTTGCGCGGAAGGCTCATTCTGACGGCCGGAAGGGGCAAACGGCTGAGTATTGCCGGCTGAGTTTGCAGCAGCGCCCACGTTATGGAAGCCCGAAGCAGCAGGCGCCGGTTTTGCCGCTTCCGTTTGCGGCCGGGCAAACGCGCCGGCCAGGAAATCGGGAACCTCGGCGACCTCCGCCGTCACTTGAGGCTGGGCTTCGGCGTTTCCGGGCGCTGCCGGCGTTTGCGCCGCGGATGCGGCGGTGCCGATCTGGCCGAAAACCGGCTGGCGATTCAAGGACGACTGCTGGACGGGAAGTGAAACCGGCTGGCTGCCTTTCGCCGGAGCCGCAGCCGGTTCGCGGTCAAAGCCGCTGGCAATGACGGTAATCATGATCTCGTCGGTCATCTCCGGATCGATCACCGCGCCGAAAATAATATCGGCGTCGGGCGACACGGCGTCGCGAACGACAGAAGCCGCTTCGTCAACCTCACGGATGCGCATGTCGCGGCCGCCGGTAAAATTGATGATGACGCCGCGCGCGCCGTCGATGGTCGTATCCAGCAGAGGACTGTTGATCGCCTCACGGATGGCGGACGCCGAGCGGCCTTCGCCGGAAGCCCGGCCGATTCCCATGTGGCAGACGCCGGCTTGGGTCATGATGCGCCGGACATCGGCCAGATCCAGATTGATCAGCCCTGGGACAGCCACTAGGTCCGATATGCCGGAAACGCCATATTTCAGGACTTGGTCCGCCAGATTGAACGCTTCGTCGAGGGATGTGTCGTCCGATGCTATTTCCAGCAGCTTGTCATTCGGCACGACAATCAGGGAATCAACATATTTTTCCAATTCACGGATGCCGCGCTCGGCATTCTGCATCCGTCGCGAACCTTCAAAACGGAACGGCCTGGTTACGACGCCAACCGTCAGAATCCCGACTTCGCGGGCGATCTGGGCAATGACCGGCGCGCCGCCGGTGCCCGTGCCGCCGCCCATGCCGGCCGTAATAAACAACATATCCGTTCCCCGGATCAGCTGGGCGATCTCCTCTTTCGATTCGTTGGCGGCCTTCTCGCCGATTTCCGGATTGGCGCCGGCGCCGAGGCCCCGGGTTATTTTTTCACCGATTTGTATGCGGTTGTTTGCTTTTGTCCGCATCAACGCCTGATTGTCCGTATTGACGGTTATGAACTCGATACCTTGAATCGCTCCGTCAATCATGCGGTCCACAGCGTTGCAGCCGCCTCCGCCTATACCAATCACTTTAATTGTCGCAAAGTGGTCATTATCCATGCTAAAACCCATTTTATAATCCGACAAGCCAACATCCCCTCTCAGCCCTGTGATGATCTTGCATTCCGGCCGGTCAGGCCGGCTATTGATCAGTCAGCCAGGGCGGTTATCTGCAGGTATGCCCCGCTGTCTGCGTACAGCTTTTGATCATTTTGTTCTAATTTTACACTAATATGACAAACGGCACAACAATATTTAGTGCTATTTTAAATTCTGCTTACAATATCTTGACAGCTGCGGCGGTCAGGCTGCTCAGATGGCTTCCCGAAATACTTTCCGGCGCGATTGGCCTGCCTGCGGCAGCAATTCCCGTTACTCGATGGTCGATACTTCTTTCTTCCTCCTCCTGTCCCAACGTTCCAGCAGCAGCCGCCGGATCGTTGAAAAATTGATGAATATCCGGTTGCCAAAAGCAAAGACGGCGGCCAGGCTCAGCTGCAAGTTCAGCTGGTCGCCGAGTGCCGCCAGCGCGACGGCAATCGCCGTATTGCCTAGAAAACCGGTTATGAACAGGCGTATGTTGAAACGGTTCTGCAGGTTCGCCGTCAAAGCGCCGATAACCGAGTCGAGAACCGCCAGGATACCGACGGCAACATAAGACGAGTAGGCACTCGGTATGTCGATATTCCAGAGCAATCCGATGATCAGGCCGAGAATGAGGCCGATAAGTGGAAACATTGTTTTATCCTCCCGTTCAGTCCGGTGTAAAGGTCCGGCGGCTCCCGGTCAGGTCCAGAATACCCTTGCCTCTGCCGTTCAGAACATCCTGATCCAGCGCAAAGCGCAGCCAGAGCATATCGTCGGTTTGGTCCTGTCCGGTTTCCGCCACAACCGTCATTTCTTCTCCTGTATCGGGAATAACCACGGTCAAATACAGCTGGCGGCCGCTCAGCGGCCTGATTTTGCTGATTTGCGGCAAAAGCGGCGTCACCGGCCGGGTGTCCCGATCCGCTTCAATTATAGCACCCATCAAAGTGATTGCACTATTCATCGCGGCCGGCACATCAACCGTCAGCGGCTGACCCAGGGCCATCGTTGTAACGCCGACGCCTTCGATAACCGGAATACTGGCCGGCGGATCCGCCAGGATCTTCAGAGCGCACCCTTCCTTGTCGATCATCACGCAGCCGTCCGGTATAGCCAGATAGGCCACTTCGACCCTTTCCTCCACCAGCATCCGGACGGCGCCCGGAAATTGCAGGCGGATTTCCACGCTTTTCAAGGTCGGAAACCGATCGAGCAGATTCTTCTCCGCCTGACTGTAACGCAGATGCAGCCATTGATCCAACGTTCCGCCCAAACCGATGAAAAGGTGCTGTCCTTTGATCAAACCGCTGGCGCCGGCAAGCTCTTCCTGGGTGACCGACCGCAATTCATCGGGAAAATATATCGTTCCCAGATGAAAGGCCGGCAAAAAGCCGATCATAACCGAAAGAATCAAAGCGAGCAGCGGTATGGCAAGCCAGGCGCGGCGTCGTTTTACACGCGGGACGGCTGTCATGTCGGCAGGCCGTACAGGCAGCGGCATATGTCGGACACGGCGTCCGGCCGGGCCATTTGCCTGGCCGCCCGCCCCATCTCCCGCAAACGATCAGGTTGCAGCAGCAGATCATGCAGCGTCTGAGCCAGCCATGCCGGCTGCAGCTGGGCATCCGGGCAAAGGACGGCCGCGCCGGCATCGGCAAAGACCCGGGCGTTAAAAGTCTGGTGATCGCCGGCGGCATAAGGATACGGAACCATGATGGCCGGCCGGCCAAGCGCAGCCAGTTCCGAACAGGTGATAGCGCCGGCGCGGCAAAGCAGCAGATCGGCGGCGGCCATATAAAGCTGTATGTCATGAATATAATCGCGAACCTGAAGCCAGGTTTTCCCTTTACCGGCGGCGGCAATTTCCGCGTATTGGCGGGAACCGGCCGCGAGATAAACCGTCGGCGGCCCGCCGGCCCATTGAGCCGGATCTTCAAACCAGGGTGAAAGGCCCAGCACGGCTTGATTGATTGATCGCGCGCCCAGACTGCCGCCCATGGCCAGGATAATCCGCTGATCCGGATCCAGATTCAAAGCTTTCCTGGCTTCTTGACGGTCCAGTTCAAAGAAAAGCGACCGTACCGGATTGCCGGTCAGAACAATCGGCGCTTTCGTATGAAACCAACGCTCGGTGCCGGGAAAGCTGACGCATACCATCTGGCTGCGCCGCGCCATCAGCCGGTTGGACCGGCCCGGAAATGCGTTTTGCTCATGCAGCAGCACCGGAATATGAAGGCCGGACGCTGCCGCGACGACCGGACTGCAGACATAACCGCCGGTTCCGATCACGACGTCGGGACGAAAATCTTTCATCAGCTGCCGGCATTGCCTGCGGCCGGCCCAGAAATCCGCCAGAGCGCGGAATAAATCGGGCGACAGACGGCGCGGCAGCCCGCGCGCCCGGATAGCCTGAAAGGGATAGCCGGCCCTGGGGATGATGTCGTGTTCAATACCGCGGGCGGTACCGCAGAAACGGATGTCGGCAGCCGGATCGTCTTTTTTCAGCTGATCCGCGATGGCCAGCGCCGGATTGACATGACCGCTGGTGCCGCCGCCGGCCAGAAGATAACGGCGGCCTCCGCCTGCCCCGCTCATGAACGGTCACCATAGCCGGTTCGGATTCCGGCGGTTTGCTCCGACCCGGAAAACGGATATCCGGCCGGTTCAGGCTGCCATTCGCGGCCGTCCGGTTCCAATGACGGTTCCGGTTCCGGCTGCGTTTCGGCCGCCGGGCCGGGGACAGCCGCGCGCGCTGCCCGTTGGCCGGACCGCGAGACGGCCAGTATAAATCCGATGGCCATTAAAAAAAACATATTTGATGTGCCGCCGTAACTGAAAAACGGCAGAGAAATACCGGTTGACGGAATCATCCGGGTCGCCACGGCTATATTGAGAAAAGCCTGGATGCTGATCAGCATGGTATAGCCGCCGGCCAGAAGAGCGGCAAAGGTATTGGCGGCATTGCGGGTTATGCTGACGCCGATCAGCATAAAGACGACAAACAAAAGCAAAACAAGCGTCGTGCCGACAAATCCCAATTCCTCGCCGATAATGGCAAAAACAAAATCATTATGGGCTTCCGGCAGATAATTGTATTTTTGCCGCCCTTCACCGAGTCCGACACCGTTCAGGCCGCCGGAGCCGATGGCAATCAGGGACTGCGTTATCTGATAGGTGTCGTCTTCTTCCGCTTCGTCAGGATTTAAAAAGGTATTGATCCGGTCGCCGACATGAGCGAAATTCTTTTGGATCGTTTCCTGAATGTCACCCTGCGGCAGCAGCGGCAGGATCACAGCCGCCAAGAGGACCAGGATCAGAACCAGGATCAGGGCTTGCGTTATGCCGCTGATCCAGGACCGGATCCGGATACCCGCCGTCAGAAAGAGCACGGCGGTTATGAAGCACATGATAATGGCACATGAAACATGCGGCTGCCAGACAATCAGGGCGATCCAGACCAGGATGGCAAAACCGGGGATCAGGATATCCAGCCAGCCGTCCATGATAAACTGGCGCAGAGGCGTCCGGAAGCGCAATTTGCCGGCTCTTCTCTGCCGTTTCAGCAGAGAGCAATAACCGGCGAAGCAAAAAACCAAAGCCAGCTTGGCCAGTTCGGAGGGCTGAAAACGCATGCCGATGTAAACCCAGCGCCGGGCGCCGTTCATCAGGATACCGAAGAATTTGACGTAGACCAGTAAAAGGGTGGTCACGCCATAAAGCGCAAGCGACATCCAGAAATGGTCGAACAAACCGACCGGGACCAGAATGGCGACAATCAGGGCGATGACCAGGCCGATCGCCGTGATGCCTGATTGTTTGATGACATAGTACATCGAATCGCCGGCATAGGACGCATAGCCGTCGCTCATGCTGGCACTGAACAGCATAACCAAGCCAAAACAGATCATGATCAGGGTAACAACCAGAAGGCCGCTGTGCAGGCGGCGCGGCGGCTGCATGACGGTACTGGCGGCATTGATGCGCTGTATATCACGGTTTTTGGCGGCATTCAACGCCAAGATTCGATCCTTTTTCATTCTACCTCACCCCTTGCTGCCGATTTTTATGTCGCACAAGACAGGACGGGCCTTTTTTCCAGACTGTCGGCCACCTTTTCGACAACATGCTCCATGGCAAATCCCCGCGATCCCTTAACCAGCAGATAATCACCCGGCTGCAGCGCAGCCAGCAGGCGGTCGGCCATTTCCTGATGATCGCCGCAATCGCAGGACGGCAAGTCGGGGCAGACCGAACGGGCGCCGACCAGAATATCTTCGCCGTTCGGACCGAAAACCAGGAGCAGCTGAAAATCCAGCCGTGCCACCCATTCGCCGACCTGCCGGTGGGCTTCGGGGGCAAAATCGCCCAGTTCCAGCATACAGCCGAGCGCGGCTATCTTGCGATGTTCCGGACCGGCCATGCCGGCTAAGGTTTCCAAAGCAGCCTGCATCGATTCCGGTCCCGCATTATAAGAATCATCCATCAGCGTTATGCCGGCCAGCGACAAAATCCGCTGTCGGCTGCCGGTATTGCGGTATTCGGCCGCGCCGCGCGCCGCCGAGGCCAGATTTAGCTGCAAAGCATGGGCGGCCGCCAGACCAAACAGGGTGTTGCGCACATGATGCAGCCCGGGGAACGGCAGCTGCACCGTCAGTTCTTGTATCGTTTCATCTCCCCGGCTCAGGCGAACCTGAAACGAAATCTGGCTGCCGTTTGTTTCGATCCGATCGGCCCGAATGACAAAATCGGCTTGTCTCGCCTGTTCCGAATCGGCGGGCAAAGCTTCCTGACCGCAGGTGATATAGGCGACGCGCAGCCGGCCGGCCAAATCGATGCCCAGCCGGCGCAGCAGCGGATCATCGGCATTCAAGATCAACAATCCGTCCGGACGGAGGCCTTGTACAATTTCGGCTTTAGCGGCCAGGATCGCTTCCCGGCTGCCCAACCGGCCGATATGCGACCAGCCGACGCAAGTAATCATCGCGATATCCGGCCGGGCAATCCGGCTGAGCATCGCTATCTCGCCGGGGCCGCGCATGCCCATCTCCACGACGACCGCGCGGTCATCCGGTTCCACCTGCAGCAAAGTCTGGGGCAAGCCGATTTCATTATTCAGATTGCCGGCTGTTTGATGGACCTGGAAAGCGGTCTGCAGGCAGGCGCTGACCATCAGGCGCGTCGATGTCTTGCCGACGCTGCCGGTAACGGCTATAACCGGTGCGGTCAACATCAGCCGGTAGCCGGCGGCAATATCTTGTAAAGCCTGCAAGGTATTATCGACCAACAGGACCGGCATATTCAAAATCAAAGCCGCGTCGGCTGTTTGATCTTGACCGGTCAGATGATCGTAAACCGTGCGGTCGTCGATCATCAATGCTCCCGCGCCCTGAGCGGCGGCTTGAAAAAGAAAACTGTGGCCGTCAAAGTGTTCGCCGTGTAAAGCCAAAAACAAGCAGCCCGGCTTAATAGCCCGGCTGTCGGTGCAGATTGCGGAGATGACGCGCTCCGGACCGGCAGAATCGCCGGACAAATCGCACGCCCGTGTCCAGCGGCAGATATCCCGCAGCAGAAGATCAGTCATGGCCTTGTTCCTCCAAAGAGGCGATCCATTCGGCAGCTGTCTCGGCATCGTCAAAGTGGATGGTTCGGTCCTTAAAAATCTGATAGTTTTCATGTCCCTTGCCGGCAATGACAACCATATCGCCCGGTCGGGCTTCGTGTATCGCCCGGCCTATCGCTTCGCGCCGGTCGGCTTCCACCTGATAGCGGCCGCCCGTCGGTTTTATA
>CAYRWC010000075.1:0-10130 GCA_964427795.1 uncultured Oscillospiraceae bacterium
TGCAAGCCCACTTAAATGGCGGCGTAGCTCAGTTGGCCAGAGCATTCGGTTCATACCCGAAGTGTCGTTGGTTCGAATCCGACCGCCGCTACCATATGGCCCGTTGGTCAAGCGGTCAAGACATCGCCCTTTCACGGCGAAGACAGGAGTTCGATTCTCCTACGGGTCACCAAATGTGGGTGCTTAGCTCAGCTGGGAGAGCACATGCTTCACACGCATGGGGTCGCAGGTTCAAGTCCTGTAGTACCCACCATAATGCGGATCAGGCCGGCAGTACCGTTACGGCCGCTGCTGTAAAGAGGTCCGCGTTCGCTCCAGATAGCTCTTGCAAGGCAGGCCTGCAAGAGAAACGGCACCATAGCCAAGTGGTAAGGCAGAGGTCTGCAAAACCTTCATCTCCAGTTCGAGTCTGGATGGTGCCTCCAAAACGATGGATGTCCGCTCAGGGTGCATAACTCTTGAGCGGACATTCTTTTATTTTTCCAAGAACCGGACTGGGCGGCCGTAAGGCCGGGAAGGAGCTGAATCGGCAGCGGGGAGCCGATCGTGGACAAGATGATCAGATTAACAAATAAAGAATACATCCGGATTTTTGAGCAGTACAATAAAGCGCTGGCTGAAGCCTTTGAACGTATTGTGCAAGAGCTGCCCGAAAATGATCCGGCTTATGCGGAAGCACTGGAAGGAAATCTGTCTGTCGTGGCTCATAATGCCGTACAAGACTGGTTTGACGAGGAAAACGGCGGACCAGATCATGGCGGCGGCCTTATCGACCGGATCGATTGTCCGGAAGATGCCTTGAATATGGCAATTTACGCTGCGACAATATGCGACGACGGAATTCCTGATCGAATTAAAATAATGATAAACCGTTTTCAGCCACAGATTGGGACGGCTATAAATCAATACATCCTGGACGGCGCCTGGAATGTGCCGGAACAGGAGGCCGATGATCCTGAACAGCAAGTTCTGTCCGTCCTGCTGCAATTGTTGGGCGAGTGGCAGGATTGTTCGCATCTGGAACAGCTTGTCGGTCATTTTGCCGGACTTCGCGATCCTGACGAAAGAATAGCCCAATCAATGCGACAGTATCTGGTGGCTTTAGGCGAACCGGCATTGGCGCGGACAGTTCGGGAACTGAACGGCTTAATGGACAGTGGCAGCCGCTTGCAGGGATCCGGCGAATATTTGCTGATCGCAGTAACCGATATCGGCAAAGAGCACCGAAACGATGCGGTTTACGCCTGTCTGAAACGGGCGTTTCAAAACATGGCGAGTCCGGCGATCGGCGCAATCTGCCTGGGCGATTATGGTGAAGGCCGGGCAGTCGCATTTTTGCGCGGTTGGGTTATGCGGCATCTTGACAATCCGGACCGGCAGACCATGGGCGAAGTTTTTTCCGCAATAAAGCGATTGGGCGGGCAAATTGACGACTTACGTTAAAGGGCGGACCACACGGCTTGATGCGGATCGCACGGCATGATCATGAAAAGAGGCTATCTCAAATTTTACTGAGACGGCCTCTTTAAATGTTATTTGCTTGTTGGGCGTAGGCGGATTATACGCCGGAATAGGCGCTGAAACCGCCGTCGATCGGGATGACGACACCGGTGATGAAACCGGCGGCCTGCGGTGAGATCAGGAAAAGCAGCGTGCCCAGCAATTCCTTGCTTTCGCCGAAACGGCCCATGGGCGTCTGACTGAGAATTTTCATCGAACGCGGCGTCAGCTGTCCGTCATCCGTATACAGCAATTTCTGATTTTGCTGGGTGACGAAGAAACCGGGAGCAATGGCATTGACCCGGATGCCGACCTTGGAAAAATGTACGGCCAGCCATTGGGTCAGATTGCTGACCGCCGCCTTTGCGGCGCTGTAAGCCGGAATTTTGGTCAGCGGCGTAAAGGCGTTCATCGATGAGATATTGATGATCGTAGAGCCTTCGCGGTGAGCCATTTCACGGGCAAAAACCTGAGTCGTCAGCATGGTGCCGAGGAAATTAAGGTCAAAAACAAACGAAATGCCTTGTTTATCCAGGTCAAAGAAGCTGATTGTGTCCGGATCCATTTTCTCCGGCTCGTAGTATTCGGCGGACGTAGTCGCCTTGGGGTGGTTTCCGCCGGCGCCGTTGATCAGAACGTCACAAGGGCCGAAATCTGCCAGAATCTGCTGGTGGACTTGCTCCAGGATATCCTTATCCAGAACATTGGCCTGATAGCCCTTGGCGATGTATCCTTGGGCCGTGAGCTCGGCAGCCAGTTTGGCCACCGGCTCGGGTTTCAGATCGAGCAGGGCGACTTTGGCGCCGCAAGCGGCCAGCGCCCGGGAGAAAGTCCCGCAAAGGACGCCGCCGGCGCCGGTAATAACGACCGTTTTGCCGGTCAGGTCAACAGAAAGGGGAACAGAGTAATCATTCATGATGCGTACCTCCTGCACAACGATTCAAGGTTTCCCAAATTCCGGTCAAATAAGAGGCTCCGAGCGCGCGGTCATACAATCCGTAGCCGGGACGCCCGGTTTCACCCCAGATCATCCGGCCGTGATCGGGCCGGAGATAACCGTCATAATGATGGCGATAAAGAGCCTGCATAATAGCCACGATATCCAGCGATCCGTTGGCCGCATAATGGGCGCTTTCTTCGAAACTGCCGTCCGGCAGCTGTTTGATGTTGCGGACATGCATGAAATGAATGCGATTCTGGGCGGCGTATTTATCAACCAGACGGGGGATATCGTTGAACGATCCGCTGCCCAGCGAGCCGGTGCAAAAGGTCAAACCATTGAAAGGACTGTCCACCAGGCTCAGCAGGCGGTCGAGCGAGGCTTCGCCGGTTATGATGCGCGGCAAGCCGAAAATCGGCCAGGGCGGATCGTCCGGATGTATGGCCATTTTTACGCCGCTGGCTTCGGCTGTTGGAATGACCGCCTTTAAAAAATAGGCCAGGTTTTTCCATAATTGTTCTGAATCCACCGACTCGTAAGCGGTAAAAAGATCCTTCAATTGTTCGCGCGTATAACTGGCGTCCCATCCGGGTAAGGTTAAATCGCCGGTCAGCGGATTCATGCCGGCCAGTTGGCCGCGATCATAGGCCAGGGCGGTCGAGCCGTCCGGCAATTGCCGGTTCAGCTGGGTTCTTGTCCAATCGAAGACAGGCATAAAGTTGTAACAGATGACTTTAATGCCGGCTTCGCCAAGTAAACGAATGTTTTCCCGGTAATTGGCGATGTAATGATCGCGCTCCGGCAGTCCGAGTTTAATGGATTCGTGAACCGGCACGCTTTCGATTACTTCATAATGCAGGCCGGCATCTTCGACCAGCTTTTTTTGCCGGCTAATGGCGGATTTATTCCAAATCTCGCCGGCGGGTGCTTCATAGATTGCCGTGACTATGCTGTGCATGGCGGGAATCTGCCGGATATAAGCAAGAGAAACCGGATCGTCCGTACCATACCATCGGAAGGATAATTTCATGAATTTTACTGCCTTTCTATCATTGGTGGCTTCATTATAGACTGCAGTTTAATTCGGAACCACGGTTTTTCTTGCGCTGAGCTTTGCAAATCTTGCTCTTGATCGGCTTGATGCAGTTATTCATTAAGATACCGGACCGGCAGCCCGGCCGTTTGAAACGGTGCCGTCAACGACTCCAGCAAATCGTCGGCCGGTCTTTGAAAATCGGGTTTCGGCCGGCTTAGGCTCTGATATTTGGCGTCGGCCAATTCGTGATAAGGCGAAAACTCGACGAGCCGCACAGCCGGCAGCGGCCGGAGAAAGCCGGCCATCTGCCGCATTTCTTCGGGTGTGTCGTTAAAACCGGCTATCAGCGGTATGCGGACATGAATTGAAACAGCTTGTTGCCCCAAACGGCGGAGATTTTCCAGGATCAGGCGGTTAGACACGCCGGCAGCAGCCTCGTGGCGGGCTTCATGCATCGTTTTCAAGTCGTAAAGCCATAAATCGGTCTGGGGAATCAATGCCGCCAGCCGCGGCCAGACGGCATATCCCGAAGTATCCACCGCAGTATGCAGACCTCGTTCTTTGGCCGCCTTTAAAAGTTCCAGCGCGAAATCCAGCTGCAGCAGCGGTTCACCGCCGCTCAGCGTCAAGCCGCCGTCGGACCGGCGGTAAAACGGTTCGTCCCGCACAATTTCCGCAATAATCGATTCTGCGGTCCGATATTGGCCGCAGAGGCGCAAGGCTCCGGATGGGCATTCTGTGGCGCAGCGGCCGCAGTTCAGACAGAGCTGCCGGTCGACGGCCGGTCCTTCCGGATGCAGCCGGCAGGCGCCTGACGGACAAACGGCCGCGCAGCGTCCGCAATGAAGGCAAAGATCGGCAAATACTTGCAATTCCGGCTTGTTCACTTGCGATTCAGGATTATGGCACCAGGAACAACGCAGCGGACATCCCTTAAAAAAAACTGTGGTCCGAATCCCCGGCCCGTCTTGCAAAGAAAAACGCTGGATGTTAAAAATCAACCCGCAGACAGCGTCATTTTTTTCACGGGCTGCCGATGTGTTCATAGGGGTTCACCCGGACTGCCGAATCCCATGGCGGCCGATAAACGCGCCGCCGCCCGGCAAACAAGAGGTACCTGTTCCTCCAGCAAGGAAGCCGGCAAGCGATAAGCGGGGCCCATGATGCCCAGAGAGGCCGCACAGCCGCCGCCGGCTTGGTAAACGGGCGCGCCGAGGCAGCGGACTCCGTCCATATATTCCTGATCATCGAGCGCCCAGCCGCGCTGGCGGATTGTTTCCAGCTCATGGGTCAAAGCGGCTCGGCTGACGATGGTCTGTCCGGTCAGGCGGGTTAAGGGTTCGCGCAGCAGTTCTTCCCGGATATCGTCCGGGGCAAAAGCCAGCAGGCATTTGCCGAAAGCCGAAGCATGCGGAACCATCAGGCTGCCTGTTTCGACTTGAATCCGGATCGGTTGTTCGGTTTCCAGCTGATCCAGCAAGACCAGCCAACCGCGCTGCAGGATGCAGAGATGGATCGTTTCGCCGCAAGATTTTTGCAGTTCGCGCATGACCGGCAAAGCCTGGCGGCGCAGATCCAGCCTACCGCCGACCAATTGGCCGATTTGGTAAAACCGCGATCCCAGCTGATAACTGCCGCGGTCGCTCAGCCGATTCAAGTAGCCGCGCGACTCCATCTCCTGAACAATCCGATATACGGTATTGACCGGAATATCAAGCCGGCGCGCGATTTCATGGAGCGACAGGCCGTCCCGCTCGCCGGCCAACAGCTCGACCAGATCCAGCAAGCGCCCGGCAGCGGGAGCGGCCGCCTTTTTCTCAGAGTCCATGTTCAGACCGCAGGATCACTTCATCCTGCATGGCGGGACTCAAACGGACAAAATAATCGCTATAGCCGCCGACCCGGACCACCAGATCCCGGTATGCTTCGGGATGTTCTTTAGCCTTAAGCAAAGTCGCCCGGTCGACCACATTGATTTGCAGCTCGAATCCGCCGCGGTCCATGAATGTGCGGATTAAAGCAGTCATTTTCATTCGCGACCGGTCGGTGAATAAGCGGCTGCTGAATTTCATATTGACGGCAATGCCGCCGATAAACCGCTCATGCGGCCATTTGGTCGAGGACAGGATCGATGCGGTCGGCCCGTTGTGTTCCCGTCCCTGGGCCGGTCCGGATCCGTCGCCCAACGGAAAGCCGCGCGGCCGCCCGTCCGGTGAAGCGCCGGTCCGGCTGCCGAATTGCTCGTGCATGATCCAGCAGAAAAGGCTGGGAACAACGCGGCTGCCGCGCCATGTACGCAGACGGTCGGTTTCATCGGCGATCCAACCGGTTATCAGGCCGGCCAAATCGTCGGCCGCATCCAGATCATTGCCGTATTTGGGAATTTTATTGAGAATGGTTTGACGCAGCGCTTCATAATTTTGGAAGTCTTTGTCCAAAATCCGGCTGAAATCACTCAAACTCATCTGTTTCTGTTCGTAAACAAGCTGACGGACAGCCAGAAGAGAATCGACCAGATTGGCCAGGCCGACGAAAGAAGGCATGATCCAGTTATACCGCGCGCCGCCTTGATCGACATCCAGGCCGCGTTCCAGACAATCTTTGACAAAACAGGATACCAGCGGATCGCCGCCGTGCCGTTCCCGTTCCATTTGCCACAAATTCTGCCGCCGGATTTCCCGGCTTAATTCTGCGCGCAGTTTATATCGCCAGGCGGCCAGTAATTCGGTGAAAGTATCGGTGCCGGCTTGCGGATCGGCCATGATTCCGAGCAGGATTTGCACCAGATTGATATAGGGGCTGGCAACCCAGACAGCCGAAGAAGCGATCGGTGTGATTTCAACACAAGTGCTGTGAATGTACAGACAGGCTTCTTCGGGAGGCAGCCCATAACCGCGCAGCCCGCGGCTGATGGTCGCGTCGTTGAACAAAGCCGGATGCGAATAGCCCCGGCCTAAAAGCCGGCAGCTTAAATCCAGCAGTTCGGCCGGTGTGTCTTCGGTGCAGCAAAGGCCGATGCCCGGATAAGCCAGACGGGTATGCCCGATGCTTTCGAGAAATAATCGGGTCAGATCATTGCAGACATCCCGTCCTTCGGCATCGCGGCCGCCGACCATCAGACCGACCGCCAGACTTTTGCCGGTAAAGGTATTCAGCAAAATGCAGAGGCAATCGATCAATTCTTGAGCGGTGCTCTCCGTCAGCCGTCCCATATGGATATCCTGTTCATAATAAGGCAGGAGATAACGGTCCGGCCGTCCATACTGATAAAGACCTTCCAGACAGAAGGTGACAAAATGGATCGACTGCAAAGCTTCGCGGAATGTTGCCGCCGGCCGGCGCGGCACCCGGCGGCATATGTCGGCAATTTCCAGAAGCTCGCTCCGGCGGGGCTCCGGCGACGAAGCGGCTAACACTTCGGCTTCGTACGCATAATGGTCGGCATAGACGGCCAAGCCGCTCAGAACCCGCAGACAAGCTTGATAAAACTGCTCTTTGGCTATATCGGCCGGCCGGTCAAGATCAAGCCGGCTGCGGTAACCGGCAATTTCAGTTTCCAGCCCTTCGATGCCGAGGCGGAGCAATTTTTTATAATCGATGGCCATATGCGAGGCCTGACCGTCGTTTTTCGGCAGCACAGGCGCCAGTCTGTCCAGGTCGAACCGGAGTTCCGCCTGCTCTTCAAGATCCAGTGGCCTGAAGCACGGCTTGCCGACCAGCAGCTCGTCATCGTCGATGACCGGTGTGCTGTGCTCCATCTGATAGGCTCTGGCTTCGGCCAGGCGCAGCAGGTGACTCGGCGCATCCGTGTTATCCATCCAGCCGCGGAACCAGAGCAGCTGCCCCTCGTCGCTGCGGGATTTAATATCGTCTTTATCCAGAACGCTTTGCCGCAGCCGCTCAATGCGAAGTCCAGTATCAGCCATCATAAACCTCCCCGGCTATAAACCTGATCGGTGATCATAAATGTCATGTCAATAAAAAAGATGCCATATATAGAATGGCATCTCATATATAGCATGGGTAGGGGTGCTTGTCAAGCTATCGCGCCCGGCGGGTAATGATGAAACGCTTGCCCAGTTTCTTTAAAAACAACTGGCGCAATTCGGCGGCCGAACCGACTTTAATATCGGCTTTGCCAACCAGATGAGCCTGATTGCTGTTGATGTAGACGTAGAAAAACCGCTCGGTTTCGTATACCTTGTGCAGCATTTCATATTGGCCGTCAGTATGCCCCTGCCAGAGCGGGCTGTTGGAATCGGCGATGAAATGGTCGTCATCGAACATAAAGGAGCAGGGCATGTCGAGGTATTTTTTGATTGAATGGTAATAACGCCGCGGCACCAGCCAAAGAATCAAGCCGAGAATAATCATTAAAAACAGCATAATCAGAGCGGCGACCAAATTAAAGAGGTCTTTGGGATTCTGAATAAAGAGGACGGCGAAAATAATAAACAGCGCCGGCGGCATGAAGAGCGTTATCCAGGCTTGCAGGGGCGAGCGCTTGCCCTGCATGAAATTAAAGTGGAAAAAAGACATGTAATCGACATAAGTGATTTTCGTTATTGCTTCTACGCGCATAAAGTCCTCACAATCTGATCATCAACAGCGCCGGCGGCAAGTCGTTTTGTTTTATGGACGCCGGTACACGTCAATTCTCCTTTCATTCTAATGGTTTTGTCTGTTTTCAGCAAATGAACCGATCGAAATTCCGATGATTTTTTATTGGATAGCACTTTATTTTTTACCGTTTCTTCCGATAAAAAAGTTAGGGAACCAACGATTCACATCGATTTGTTACCGAAAGGACAACCAGATGGAACAAGCGAATCAATTCAATGCTTTTGAGATGGATATTCTTCGAGAAATCGCCAATATCGGCGCCGGTCATGCGGCGACGGCTCTGGCGGAGATGCTGAGCCATCAAATTCCGATGGAAGTGCCGGAACTCAGGATTACGCCGGCGGAACAGCTGGCCGGTTCTTTCAGCAGTCCGGAAGCAGAAGTTGTCGGCATTTTAATGGATATCAGCGGCGACATCGAAGGTATGCTGATGTACATTATCGAAAAAGACTTTTGCCATACCCTGCTGCAGGTCCTGCTGAATAAGAGCATCAACAGCTTTTCGGAAGTTGATGAAATGGATATTTCTGCGCTAACGGAGATCGGCAACATCGTAGCCGGCGCCTATGTCGGCGCCCTGGCGGAAATGACCGGCCTGGCGCTGCGCATTTCGCCGCCGTCTCTGGCGCTGGACATGGTCGGCGCCATACTCAATTATCCGGCGCAGCTCTATGGCAGTATGAGCGATCAGGTCCTGTCCATTGAAGATCGTTTCGGTAAAGAAGATGAACAAGTCAGCTGCCATCTCCTGATTATGCCCCATCCCGATTCATTGAATAAAATGCTGAGCCAATTGGGGGTTCAGTATGGCTGATGCGGTGATTGTCGGCATCTCTGATCTTAAAATTGTTAAAAAACCCGAAAAACTCATTACCTATGCCCTGGGATCTTGCGTCGGCATCTGTATTTATGATCAGGTCAGCGGCGTCAGCGGCTTGTCGCATGTTCTGCTGCCGGATTCCAGTCAGTGTCCGCGCGATCAAAACCAAATGAAATTTGCCGATACGGCGGTACCTCTTTTGGTCAAGAAAATGGAAGCGCTCGGGGTCAGGCGGGGAAACATGACAGCCAAGATCGCCGGCGGCGCCGCTCTCTTCGGGCAAAACGACATCATGCGGATCGGCGAACGCAATATCCAGGCCGTTAAACAACAGCTGCGCTTGCATCAGATCCGGCTGGTCGCCGAAGATACGGGCTTGAATTATGGCCGAACCGTCGAATTTCACGCCGCCGACGGCAAAGTCTATATCAAAACGGCTCTGCATGGCGTAAAAATGATTTGATCTTGCCAAATTCCGGCAGGCGTGCTATACTGCGAACCAAATCAGATACAGGCTTTGAAGGGAAGAAGTAAGAGTCGGAAACCGTTTTCAGAAAGATTCCGGTTGATGCGAGGAATCAGCGGCGGATTTTGAATACATCCCTGAGCCGCCCCCCGAAAATCTAACCGAACCGGCTGCCCGGTTTGTCAGATGAGTAAGCCGGTGCCGGGTGCGCCCGTTAAAGCGCTAGGGTATCGACACGTTTTGCGGGCAGTCCGCAGACCGGTGTCTGTACGCGAAAAGGCCGGGTCCGTGAGAATTCGGCAAATAGAGGTGGTACCACGGTGATGTTCTCTCCCGTCCTCTGCTTAAGGCAGAGAACGGTTTTTTTATATCAGGAGGGCATTGATATGGTTACACCGGAAGAACAATTAAGCATGATCAAACAAGGATCGGAAGCAATTATCGCAGAAGATGAATTGCTGGACAAACTCCGCGTCAGCTGTGAAACAAGGCGGCCGTTGCGGATTAAGCTGGGCCTGGACCCGTCGGCGCCGGATATTCATCTCGGCCATGCGGTAGTTCTGCGCAAACTGAGGCAGCTTCAAGCCCTGGGTCATGAAGTGCATCTGGTGATCGGCGATTTTACAGGTATGATCGGCGATCCGACTGGCCGGAGCAAAACGCGCAAACCGTTAACCCATGAGGAAGTCGAATTTCATGCGGCCACATATCGCGAGCAGGTTTTCCGGATTCTCGACCCCGACAG
>CAYRWC010000076.1:0-10115 GCA_964427795.1 uncultured Oscillospiraceae bacterium
GTTGATGATCAGCGTATCCGGTTCTTTCCCTGTCGGCGGCTGCATTTTCATATGAGTCGGAAAACCGGCGCCGCCAAGGCCGACCAGCCCCGAATCGCGTATCGCCCCGATAAACGACGCCCGGTCTGTGATCTGCGGCGGCTTGACACGCTCATGCAAAGTATACTGACCGTCCGATTCAATTTCGACGACTTCAACCGCCCGCCCGGAACTGGCCACTTCCTTATGGACCGACCGGACAACGCCGGAAACGCTGGCATGAATCGGCACGGCCATCGGAGCGTCCGCCCGGCCGATGATCTGGCCGACCAAAACGGGATCGCCGGCTTCAACGATGCACGTGCATGGAGGACCGACGTGCATGCTCATTGGCAGCCGGACTGTTTTAAATTGATCAAGACGAATTGTCGGATAAAAGTGGGTATTTTTATTGCCGCGCGGATGAACGCCACCATAAAAATGTGAAAATCTAATCACGCCGTTAGCCTCCTGACCAGCATCGAACCCTGTGTCATATCAACGTATAATATACCATAATCGGCAAAAAATAGAAGATGATTCGTCATACTTCCTAAAATTTTGCGTCAACATATGAAAAGATCGGTAAAAATGCAGAATGTAAACCTTTACGATGAAATTGGCCGACTTCTTTTAACCATTAAAAGTGGTGGCTCACAAATCAGAAAATTATCGCAAACGCTTACGATAATTTTTTATCCGCGGAGGGCTTGTCAGATCTCCGACATCGTGTTAACATATGAACAGATGTTCATATGTAAGGCTATACAAACATTATATGACAAAGGACTGAGTATGATGAACGACGCTTATTGCACAAAATTTGACGCACATCCGGAACGAATCCGCGGAGCCGCTTCGACTATGCCGGCCGGCCAGGATCTGCAGGACGCCGGAGAACTCTTTAAAGTACTGGGCGATCCGACACGCATGCAGATGATCAGCGCTTTATTATCCAATGAGCTTTGTGTCTGCGATCTTTCCGAATTGCTTGGCATGAGCCAGTCGGCCATTTCGCATCAGCTGCGTATTCTGCGCCAGGCCCGGCTGGTCCGTTATCGCCGTGAAGGGAAGAACGCGTTTTACCGTTTAGCCGACAGCCATATACAGCTCATCGTCCAGTTGGCTATTGAACACAGCAGGGAAATTTACAAGAACATTCCGGGAAAGGATCGGGATCTGCAAAATGACACAGATGATAACGCGGGAGCGTTTTTATAATATCGAAAACCTTGGCTGCCCCAGCTGCGCCGCTAAAATGGAGAAGCAAATCAAGAGCGTGAACGGCGTGCGGCAAGCCGAACTTGATTTTGCAACTGCCCGCCTGCACCTGGAAATAGAGCCGGGAGTATCCGAACCGGAACTGGACAAACAGATCCGGACGATCATCCAAAATCTGGAACAGGACGCCTGCCTGATCGTCGACAAACCGGCCGAACCTTCCGCCGCGCAGGCTGCCGGCCGGAAAGAACCGGCGGCTGGGCGGCAACGGCCGGCCTGGATGCAAAATGTTCCCTGGCGCAGGATCGGCCGGTTTGCTTTGGGTTTGCTGCCTCTGACAGCTGCTTTAATCGTCGGCCATAAAGGACAATCCGGATTGATACTCTATTTGGCTGCCTACCTGATCTTCGGATATGATGTCCTCTGGAATGCTGTTCGTCATATCAGCAAAAAACAGCTTTTTGACGAGAATTTTCTAATGAGCCTGGCAACGCTGGGCGCTTTCGCCGTCGGTCAATATCCGGAGGGCGTCGCCGTCATGCTCTTTTATCAGATCGGCGAAATATTTCAGAATATGGCCGTCAATCATTCGCGGCGTTCCATTCAATCATTGATGGCTATAAAGCCGGATCTGGCTATCTTGCTGAGTGATGAAGGCCCTGAGCCGATTGATCCGTCGCTGGTCAAGCCGGGCGACCGCTTGCTGATCCGGCCGGGCGACCGGGTTCCTGTCGACTGCCGTGTTTTGGACGGCCGGTCCAGCCTGGATACGGCGGCCCTGACCGGTGAAAGTATGCCCCGGCCGGTTGAAGAGGGCGACGATCTGCTGGCCGGATGTGTCAACGGCAGCGGCCTGCTGACGGTCGAAGCCTTGCGTCCGGCGGCAGAATCGGCGGTTAGCCGCGTTCTGGAACTGGTGGAAAAAGCGGCTGCCCGCAAAGCGCCGGCCGAGCAATTTATTACCCGCTTTTCAGCGATATATACGCCGATTATGGTTGGCCTGGCCGTTCTGCTGGCTGTTGTTCCGCCTTTGATCCTGCATCAGCCGTTCGGCGGCTGGATTTACCAGGCTTTGATCTTGCTGGTCATATCATGTCCCTGTGCGCTGGTTCTATCGGTTCCCTTAGGCTATTTCGCCGGACTGGGCGCCGCCTCCAAGCAAGGCATCCTGATCAAGGGCGGCCAATATTTGGATCAACTGGCTCATGTTCGCGGCATGGCCTGGGATAAAACCGGCACGCTGACCCAAGGCGCTTTTGCCGTTACGCAGATCAAACCAAATTTGCCGAGCAGAGAAAAAGAACTTTTAGAGACGGCCGCTTTGGCCGAATCCTTTTCGACACACCCGCTCGCTCGTTCTGTTCAGCAGGCCTGGGAAAAGAACGGCGGTTCGGAGCTGGATAAAAACAGAGTTAAAAATTACCGCGATCAAGCCGGAAGAGGTGTTTATGCGGTTATTGACGGCCGTGAGGTTCTGCTTGGCAACAGGCGGCTGCTGGCAGAAAACGGCGTCGAGCAGACGGACGGCGCCGAAGCTGATCAAGCCGGCACCTGGCTCTATCTGGCTGTCGATGGTGAATATGCCGGCGCCTTGTGTCTGGAAGATCAATTGAAACCGGAAGCTGCCGGCGCTCTGAGCGAATTGAAATCACTCGGTATCGAACGGCACCTGCTACTGAGCGGAGACCGGACCGCCAATGTCGCGGCGGCCGCCGCCGCGGTCGGCATCGCGTCTTATAAAGCGGAATTGCTGCCGGAGCAGAAGGTGGAAGCCATAGAAAATTTCATGGAGCAATCCGCCGCGAAGCAAAGAGTCGCTTATATCGGCGACGGCATCAACGACGCTCCCGTTCTGGCTCGTGTTGACCTGGGCATCGCTTTGGGCGGCGGCAGCGACGCCGCGCTGGAAAGAGCGGACGTCGTCATGATTTCAGCCGATCTGCAAAAAATACCGGCAGCAATCCGGCTGGCCCGGCGGACCAACCGGATCGTCCGGCAGAATATTGTTCTGGCTATCGGAATAAAATCCGTCATTCTGATCCTGGCTATTTTCGGTTTGGGCGGCATCTGGCAGGCGGTTTTTGCCGATGTCGGCGTTGCCGTGCTCGCCGTGCTCAATGCTTTGCGCGTTCTGCGGCCGAGTTGGCGCAGACGGGCTGTCCTGGCACCTCAGGAACGGCTGCCCCATTGAACGGTCGGCTCTTTGCCGCCTTTCGTCCGGCGGACAAAACCCGCGGCCGACATGCCGGCCTGAGCGCCCTCGCCGACCGCCACGGCAATCTGCAGCAGGCCTCCGGTGCAGTCGCCGGCGGCATATAAGCCGGGCAGATTGGTCTCCTGTTTGTTATTGACCAGAATGGCTTTGCCGTCGTTATCCAGTCCCAGTTTCAAGGCCAGATCAAGAGCCGACGCTGTTCCTTCGGCGACAAAGACGCCGTCGACGCTGAGTTCGCGGCCGTCCGCCAAGACAAGCCGGCGAACTTTGACTTCATCGCCCTCAAGCCGGTTGATCGGATCGGTGATGATTTGAATTGCCTCATCCCGCTGAGCCGCTTCGTAGGGCCGGCCGTTGGTCATCAGGTATATAACGCCGGCAAACGGTTTAAGGTCGCTCGCTTCTTTAAACGCGTAATCGCCGTTGCCGATTACCGCAACCGTTTTGCCGCGATAGAAAAAACCGTCGCAGGTCGCGCAATAACTGACGCCGCGACCTTCATAATCGGTTAGCCCGGGCAGATTCGCTTTACGCCGGGGCATCCCGGAGGCCAGAATTACGCTGATCGCCTGATGGACGCCGTCGGTTGTGTCGACTTCGAAAAACTCATTCCAGGTGATGCCGGTCACTTCGGCCGGCAGAATGACAACGCCCAAACGCAAGGCCTGGTCGATGCCGTTTTGCAGAAGTTCCGTTCCGCTCAGGGGTTCGGGAAAACCAAAGTAATTTTCAATTTTCTCGGCTTTTTCCAGCGAGCCGCGGTCGCGGCCGATCAAGAGCACATCCAGACCGGCGCGAACGGCGTAAATAGCGGCGGACAAACCGGCGGGACCTTGCCCGACAATAATCAGATCATGCACGATGTCACCTTCATCCCAGAATAGTTTTCAGATCGGCATCGGCCGTCGTGATCGGCCGGATGCCAAATTGCGTAACCAGAACATTCAGAACATTGGGCGATACAAATGCCGGCAGAGTCGGCCCGAGATAGATATTCTTCACACCCAGGGCCAGCAAGGTCAGCAGGACGCATACAGCCTTTTGCTCATACCAGGATAGAATCAGAGTCAGAGGCAGGCTGTTGATGTCCGTTTGGAAGACTTCGGCCAGAGCCGAAGCTACGCGGATGGCCGAATAGGCGTCATTGCATTGGCCCATATCCATTAACCGCGGCAACGCGCCGATTTTCCCGATATCCAGGTCGTTAAAGCGGAATTTGCCGCAAGCCAGCGTTAAAACAAGCGTATCGGCGGGCGTATGGGAAACCAGTTCGGTATAGTAGTTCCGGCCTGGCCTGGCGCCGTCGCAGCCGCCGACGAGAAAAATATGCCGCAAAGCGCCTGATTTCACGGCGTCGACAACTTGCCCGGCTGCCGCCAGAACGCTTTCGTGGCCGAAGCCGGTCCACAAAGTGCTGCCGCCGTTGATGCCGGTCATCGTTACCGGTTCCGCATAACCGCCTAAGGCAATCGCTTTTTCGATAAGCGGTGAAAAATCCTTGCCGTCGGTTGTTTCAGGAATATGGACTAAACCGGGATAAGATACGGCTGCGGTTGTATAGACACGATCGGCATAATCCGCTTTGGGCGGCATCAGGCAATTGGTCGTAAAGAGAAATACGCCAGGCACTCCGCGGAATTCTTTTTGCTGATTTTGCCAGGCCGTGCCAAAATGTCCTTTCAGCTGCGGGTGTTTTTTCAATTCCGGATAACCGTGGGCCGGCAGCATCTCGCCGTGCGTATAGATGTTGACGCTTTTTCCGTCGGTTTGCTCCAGCAATTGCTGCAGATCGTGCAGATCGTGGCCGGAAACGACGATGAAGGGACCCGGCGCGATCGTCATGGAAGCCGGAGTTGGCGTCGGATGGCCGTAAGCGCTTGTGTTTGCGGTATCCAGCAGCTCCATGCAGCGGTAATTGTCAAGGCCGAACTGGTTGATGACTTTCAGCCAGCCGTCTGTCGTATGGTTGCTGCCGACAGCCCGCATGCCGGAGAATAACGCTTCGGTTACCAGAGGATCCTTGCGGCCGAGGACAAAAGCGTGATAAGCGTAAGCGGCCATGCCGCGCAAACCAAGAAGCAGAAGCGTGCGTAGGGCGACGGTGTCCGGATCGCCGGCGAAAAGCTGGTCGCCGCGTTGGATTACCGCCTGGTCGCCGCAGAAACAGCAGCTGCCGCATCCGCTGTTGGCGGGGCAGGCCAGTTCGATGGTTTGGTTGACGAGGGCAATTTTTTGTTCAATCGAATGGTCGTCGAAGTTTACATTGGTGATTGTGGTAAAAAGCCCTTCCATCATGAGTTCGGCCAAAAAATCGGTAATCGGCTCATGCTCGGCTGTAAAAGCGAGCCTGATCAGGGCAACCGTCAGATCATCCTGCAGCCTGGCCGTCGAGGGCTGTTTGCCGCAAACCCCGGCTTTGGTGCAGCCTTTTCCTCCTGCTGTTTGCTCACATTGGAAACAGAACATTTCCGACATTTTCTTGTCCTCCTTAATTATTGCTGACGTCAAGGGGCGACAAAGTGCGAAATTTCTGCCTGCCGTCCTGCAAGGTGTTTCGGACAAAACGAGAAAACGGCGCGACAGAAGACTGCTATTCCGGCTATCATTATACGCTTGATCAGATAGGTGCGGAAGATGCCTGCCGGTTTATCCGTACCATTTCCTGCAAACCGGGCCGGAGCATTCGCCGCGATCTCCGCCGCCGATGGCGTCAGCTTGTTTTCTGTCGCTAGTGTACTATAATGAATCAAACGATACTGTTGCCCTGGCTACGAAAGGAGTACGCCAATGTTTCGCGAATGGCTGCCGGTTCTGGTTCAGTGCCCGTTATTCCGGGGATTGTCCCAGGAGAAGATAGAAGCGTTGATGCCTTGCTTTACGGCTACCGTCAGATCTTGCGGCAAAGGAGATATTTTACGGACCGCCGGACAAGCGCAGACGGCGATCGGCCTGGTATTGGCCGGCCAAGTGCATATACAGCAGGAAGATTCTTCCGGAAACCGCCTGATTATCGGCATCTTCAATCCTGGCGAGTTATTCGGGGAAGTTTCGGCGTTCGCCGGGATCGGCCGGTGGCCAAACACCGTTTTAGCCAGTAAAGACAGTCATGTACTATTTATTCCGATTGAGAAAATCAACCGGCCCTGCAGTCTGGTTTGCGACGCTCATCAGGCCTTGATCCGTAATCTGCTGGAAATCATCGCCGGTAAAGCGATATTGATGAATAACCGGATCAGTTATCTAAAACGAAAGGGCATGCGGGAAAAATTGGCGGCTTATCTTTATGATTTATATCGTCAGCAGGACAGTGATTATTTGCGCTTGCCGTTGAACCGGGAGGATCTGGCGGACTTTCTGAATGTTTCACGTTCGTCCATGTCGCGGGAGATGGGCCGGATGCGCGACGAAGGCCTGATCGATTTCCATCGCTCCGCGCTGGTCATTAAAGATATTCCCGCCATATACCATCTGAACGCCGCCGCATTTGAGGAATCATGAAGCAAAATAGGCTGATAATCTTGCCTTTTCGCGTTTCATCACATAAGATGGGTAAAAAGATAAAAACCATAAGGAGGATAATATGCTGGATATAAATCTGATCCGTGAAAATCCCGATTCAGTTCGGGAAAAACTGGCGAAAAAGGGGTGCGCCGTCGACTTTACCGAATTTCTGGCCCGCGACGAGCAGCGGCGTGGTTTGATTTATGCCACCGAACAGCTGAAAGCCGAAAAAAACAAGACTTCGGCCTCGATACCCAGACTGAAGAAGGAGGGGCAGGATATCGCGCCGGTCATGGAACGCATGAAGCAGATCGGCGAAGAGATCCGCGCCGGCGATGAACAGCTGGACATCCTGATGCGCCGGCAGCAGGAATTCCTCGACGCGCTGCCGAACCTGCCGGCCGACGATGTGGTTGCCGGCGGCAAAGAAAATAATCAGGTCGTTCGCGTCTTCGGCCAAAAACCGGAATTCTCATTTACGCCCCGTCATCATGTCGATCTGGTCGAGAGCCTCGGCCTGATCGATTATACCCGCGGAGCGAAACTGGGCGGCAGCGGTTTCTGGGTTTACCGGGGCCTGGGCGCCCGGATGGAATGGGCTCTGTTGAATTATTTTATGGAAGAGCATTTAAAAGACGGTTATGAAATGATTTTACCGCCGCATATTTTAACTTATCAGTGCGGGTATACCGCCGGCCAGTTTCCTAAATTCAAGGACGACGTTTTTCAGCTGCGGCGCGATGAGGGTGATGATTTCAGCCATTTCATCCTGCCGACGGCAGAAACCGCTCTGGTCAATCTGTATCGCGACGAAATTCTGGACGAGACCGCTCTGCCGCTAAAACTGTTTGCCTACACGCCCTGCTACCGGAAGGAAGCCGGCAGTTACCGGGCTGAGGAACGCGGCATGATCCGCGGACACCAATTTAATAAAATTGAGATGTTCCAGTATACGCTGCCCGAGCGTTCGGAAGCGGCGCTGGAGGAACTGGTGGACAAAGCGGCACGGCTGGTCGAGGGACTCGGCTTGCATTTCCGGATCAGCAAACTGGCTGCCGGCGATTGCAGCGCTTCGATGACCAAAACTTATGATATCGAGGTCTGGATTCCCAGCATGCAGGAATATAAAGAAGTCAGTTCGGCGTCGAACGCCGGCGACTATCAGGCGCGGCGCGGCAATATGCGGTTCCGCCGCCAGTCATCCGGCAAGCTTGAATTTCTGCATACCCTGAACGCATCCGGTTTGGCGACCAGCCGGATCTTCCCGGCCATCATCGAACAATACCAGCAGGCGGACGGACGTGTCGCCGTGCCGGAAGTTTTACGCAAGTGGCTGGGCGGCATCAGCGAACTGAGCCTTTCTGAATAAATCGGCGGCTCCGCGCAATTGTCCCCGTTCTGCTTTCATGTTAAAATGAAGTAAGCGAAAGGGGGTGTCGATTCATGCTGGTGCGCAATTGTTCCGGAGGCCTGGTTTTTTCGGGCGACAAAGTACTTTTGCTCATGAATGATAAGCACGAATGGGTTTTTCCAAAAGGTGTGATCCGAAGCGGCGACTTCCCGGATGAAGTTGCCGTGCGCCGCGTTTATCTGGAAGCCGGCATAAAAGCGCGGATTATTTCGTCTGCAGGTCGGACCAATTATGAATTTTACTCTATTTCGCGGCAGAGGCCGGTATGCAACAAAATCGTCTGGTATATCATGACGTCCGAGCAGGATCAGGCGGCGGCCAACATGGCGCAGGGATTTCTCGACGGCGGCTTTTATACGATCAGCGACGCCATGGAAAAAGTGACCTATAGTCAGGATAAATCCCTATTGACTATAGCTTATCAAAAATATAAGGAACTGGTCTGATTGAAACAAATGCGTGAACAATACCGCACAGTAGCCAGGCAGGCCAGAATTGAGCTGGATGAACGAAAATCAAGGTTTATCGCTGTTTGCGGACCACTGGAGAATGAGCAGGCGGCTCAAGCTTTTGTTGACGGCCTGAAACAGGAATTCCCGGATGCCTCTCATCATGTTTATGCCTGGATGCTCGGCGGCGAGCGGATCCTGCAGCGCTATTCCGACGACGGCGAGCCGCAGGGCACCGCCGGTTTACCGGTTTTGGACGCGTTGCGCCGTCAGGGCATCGACCAGGCCGGCATTGTGGTGATTCGGTATTTCGGCGGCATCCTGCTGGGGACCGGCGGCCTGAGCCGGGCTTACGGCCGGGCGGCGGCGCAGGCCGTCGACGCGGCTTCACCGGTTATTTGCCGTCTTTGCCGGCAGTTCCGGGTGACGGCCGGTTATGCCGCACAGGAGCTGCTGTCCCGCGCCTGGCGCCAAAAAAACTACGACATAGGTTCTGTTTCCTATGGTATTGATGTTGAAACGCTTATTGCCGTTCCCCAATCGGAATGCGACGACTTCAACCGGCTGTGTGCCGATCTGACCCAAGGAGCCGCGCTGATCGAGCCGCAAGGCCTGATATACCGGCCGTTGCCGCCGCCGGACCCTCCGCCCGTTCTCAGCGTCTGATAAACGCGTGAACCGGTGATTCATCAGTTGATAGGAATATAGGAGGAATATTTATGTCCGGACATTCAAAATGGAATAATATCAAACGCAAGAAAGGCGCCGCCGATGCTGTGCGGGGCGCCATCTTTACGAAAATCGGCCGTGAACTGCAGGTGGCCGTCAAGAACGGCGGGCCTGATCCGGAAGCCAATTCACGGCTAAAGGATGTCATTGCCAAAGCTAAAGCGGCTAATCTGCCTAATGAAAACATCATGCGAAGCATCAAGAAGGCCGCGGGCTCCGGCGACGCCGATAATTTTGAGGAAATAACCTATGAAGGCTACGGTCCGGGCGGTGTGGCCGTCATGGTCAGAACCCTGTCCGATAACCGGAACCGGACGGCCGGCGATATCCGTCACATTTTCGACAAATCCGGCGGCAATATGGGCACAACCGGCTGCGTCGGCTTTTTATTCCAGGAAAAAGGCACGCTGATTCTGGACCGGGAAGAAGCTCCGGATGAAGAAACGGCCATGATGGACGCTTTGGAAGCCGGCGCCGAGGATTTTGCCGCCGAGGAAGACGTCTTTGAAGTTACGACGGAACCGGCGATGTATGGATCGGTCCGCGAAATCCTGGAAAAGAAAGGCTATGC
>CAYRWC010000077.1:0-10075 GCA_964427795.1 uncultured Oscillospiraceae bacterium
CCCGGAGCAGCGCAAGGGGAAGCAGCCGCATTGGTCCAGCCGGCAGAAACGGCAAACTCATTGGAAAGCCGGATGAAACTCTTGTTGGAGCAGGACGGCAGGTTGGCTTCCTGGTACCGGCTGGCCGGCAAAACGGGTACGCCGGCTGCCGAACGATCGGACGTTTTTCAAGCTGCCGATCAGCTGCTCTACGGGCAATATCTGCTGGAACAAGCGCGGAAAGCATGGTGGCAGAGGTACCGGTCGGATTACAGCCAGGATGACGATTGGCGGAGCAGCCTGTCGGCGCTGCGGCTGCTGGCCGGCAGCGTTACCTTATGGCCCGGCGGCGATCGGATTGCCGAATTAAAACAACAGTCGGATACGCTTTTGAATAAACTGGCGGACGGTTTTCCGGCCGATTTCCGCGCCGCGGTGCCGACAGCCAAGCCGGCTGCCGATCCTGCCGCCACGCCGACGCCCAAACCGTCGGCTGCGCCGACGCCGGATGCTTCTGATGAAGTGCAGCTCGATGTTTTGCGGCTGGCTTCGCTGGATCTGTATGCCATGCGTCAGATGGCTGCGTTGGATGAACGCTGGCAAACACGATATGAACAGGCGCTGAATCTGATCAGCCAGGGTTATCTGAATGACGATCTGCCGTTATATGCCTGGGCTTACCAGACAGAGCAGCAGGGTTATCTGTTTTATCAAAACGACACGCCGGCTATCCGGACCGAGGAAGCCCTGCTGACACTGCTGCATTTATGCGAAGTCGGCCAGGCGCCGCAGCGCAGCATAAGCTGGCTCAAGGACCAGTTGTACAATCAAAAGGCTATATATGAATATTATCACATTGTTCAAGGCAGCCCGATCGGCGGCCAGGAATGTCTGCCCGCTTATGCCATCGCAGCCAGAATCGCCCGGATAACCGGCGACGGCGACTTATACCGGCAAGCTGCCGAATGCCTGCTCCGGCACCAGGCGACCAGCAAAACAAGCGCGGCGCTGTTGGCTCTTTTCAGACAGACCGATGACGACCGCATCTGGGTGTGGGCTTATGATAATGCCTGGGCGCTGCTGGCTTTGCGTTGACGATCCGCTTGCGGGTTTTTAGGCGGCCGCAGATTACAGAATCTGAGTGAAATGCTATGAAAATGAAATATAAGTGACTTTGTAGAAAAGTTAATTGTGTTATAATTGCTTTTGTGAAAGTGTCGTTGTCGTCATATGAGTCAGGTTCTGAACCGATATGAAGCAGATGGTTATGGCGTTGAGGGAAAATCGGGGGACAAAACGGAATGCAGGAAATGATCGAGCTGAAAAATGAATTAGATAAACTGATCGCCAGTTTGAGCGGCGTTCTGGCAGCAAAGACCGTCCTGAATGATCAAGATGAAATTGTTGAAATCCATGTCCTGAGCGACTTGACAAAATCACCCAAGCAATTGGTCAGAGATATCCAGTCGGCAGTTATGGCATCGCTGGGATTGGATATCGATTATCGGCTGATCAGCGTAGCCCAGGTAAACAGCAGCATGATCACGCCGGCGGCCGCCCATACGGAACCCCGTTTGCTGATCCGTAAAATTATGATCAGCCTGGATAGCAACAACCTGGAAACAACCGTTGTCCTCGGGCAAGGAGAAAAGACCTACGAGGGAAGCTGCCGCGGGCCGATATCCGGACGCAACCGCATTTATTCGGCAATTAACGCCTGTCTTGCCGCCTTGAAGAATTACCTCGGATCATCATACAATATTACTTTGCTGGATCTGCAAAGGGTGACGATTGCCGGCAACGAATGCTTTACGGTTGCGCTGTCTTATGTGGAGCCATGCAGCGAGGCGGTTCTTTATGGCATAGCGCCGATCAGCGGCCCTGAGACGGAGATCCAATCGGTAGTTATGGCTGTTCTGTCCGCGTTGAACCGGTCTATAAGCAAACCCCGCAAATAATAAAGAGCACTTAAACCTCGCGTAAAAGCAGTTGAACAACCGTCTGATATTCGGTATACTGAGGGGCGGTAAACAAACTGTAGAAACGAGGTTATTGTCATGGGATTTATTGATACCATTATTGAACGTGCCAGAAACGACAAGAAAACGATTGTCCTGCCGGAGTCATATGAGCCGCGGACGATCGAAGCTTGCGCCAAGGTTTTAGCCAAAGGTATCGCCAATGTTGTTTTAGTGGGCGATAAAGAAAAAATTCAGGCTGTATCGCCGCAATGGGACGTCTCGGGAGCCCGTTTTGTCGATCCCGCTCATTTTGATCGCTTTGAAGAATATGCCCAGGCTTTTTATGAAATGCGCAAAGCGAAGGGCATGACGATAGAGAAAGCTCGCCAGACTTTGCTGGATCCTTTGTTTTTCGGCGTTATGATGGTCAAGCAGAAAGAGGCCGACGGCATGGTGGCCGGCGCGATTAACAGCACGGCCAATACGCTGCGGCCTGCGTTGCAGATTCTGAAAACCGCTCCGGGAACCAAATTGGTTTCCGCCTTCTTCATGATTATCGTTCCGAATTGTGAATACGGCCTCAACGGCACTTTCCTCTTTGCCGACAGCGGCCTGGTGGAAAACCCGGATGCCGATCAGCTGTCTGAAATTGCCCTCTCCTCAGCGAAAACATTCCGGCAGCTAACCGGCGCGGAACCGCAGGTCGCCATGCTTTCCTACTCAACCTACGGCAGCGCCAAGAGTCCGCTGACCGAAAAAGTGATCGAAGCCACGCGGCTGGCCAAAGAAAAAGCGCCGGAACTGAAGCTGGACGGTGAGCTGCAGCTCGACGCCGCGATCGTCCCCAGTGTCGGCAAGAGCAAAGCACCGGCCAGTACCGTCGCCGGCAAAGCCAATGTTCTGGTGTTTCCGGATCTGGATGCCGGCAATATCGGCTACAAGCTGGCTCAGCGCCTGGCTAAGGCCGAAGCTTACGGACCTATCACCCAGGGTATCGCCCGTCCGGTTAACGATCTGTCCCGCGGCTGCGTAGCCGATGATATCGTCGGCGTCGTAGCGATAACGGCCGTACAGGCCCAAACCGTCTGATTCGGATTTATCAGGATCGGCAGGCAGGATGTCTGCCGATCTTTTTCAGGAGGAAAGAAAAATGATTGTTCTGGTCATCAATGCCGGTAGTTCATCGTTGAAATACCAGCTGCTGAACTCGGGAAACGGCGATGTCCTGGCTAAAGGCGGCGCCGAACGCATCGGACTTAACGACGCTTTAATCAAGCACACCCGCAACGGCGGCGATGCCGTGACCCTGCCGGTGGATATGCCCAACCATAAAGTGGCTGTCCAAGCTGTCCTGACCGTTTTGACATCTGAGGAACACGGTGTGATCAAATCGATGAGCGAAATCGATGCGGTCGGCCATCGGGTCGTCCACGGCGGAGAGAAATTCTCAACATCCGTGCTGATCACGCCGGAGGTCAAGCGGGCCATTCGTGCCTGTTATGATCTCGCTCCTCTTCATAATCCGGCGAATATGACCGGCATAGAAGCCTGTGAAGAAGCGATGCCCGGCGTGCCCCAGGTAGCGGTTTTTGATACGGCTTTCCACCAGACGATGCCGGCCAAAGCGTATATGTACGCGCTGCCTTACGAGCTTTATGAAAAGCACGGCATCCGCCGCTACGGCTTCCACGGAACCTCGCACGGTTATGTTTCACGCCGCGCGGCCGAAATCCTGGGCAAACCGTACGACAGCATGAAAATCATTACCTGCCACCTGGGTAACGGATCTTCCGTCAGCGCCATCCGCAACGGGCGTTGCATCGATACGTCGATGGGCCTGACGCCGTTGGCCGGAATCTGCATGGGCACCCGCTGCGGCGACATCGATCCGACCATCGTGACTTTTTTAATGGAAAAAGAGAATCTCGATACGCGTGCCGTCGGCGACCTGATGAACAAACAATCCGGCGTGGCCGGCATATCCGGTGTCAGCAGCGATTTCCGCGACTTGTATGCCGCTGCCGGCGAGGGCCACAAACGCGCGTCTTTGGCTTTGGATATGTTTAAATATCAATGCCGCAAACTGATCGGTTCCTATGCCGCCGCTATGGGCGGCGTCGACGCCGTCGTCTTTACGGCTGGCATCGGTGAAAACACAGCCGATATCCGTCTGGGCGCCTGCGAAGGCCTCGGCTATATGGGCATCCAAATCGATCCGTATAAAAACGCGGCTATACGCGCCCGTGAAGCGATTGTCTCGACCGATGATTCGCCGGTTAAAGTCCTGGTGGTGCCGACCAATGAAGAACTGGCCATTGCCAAGGAAACGGCGCGCATTTGCGGCGCGGCTTGACAAATCGCCGTCAAGCGGCTTATACTGCCCTTTAATAACCTGTGAAGGGAATATGGTTTCCAGGAGCTGCCGCAGAGAGAGGATGTCCGGTGCAAATCCTTGCAGTTCAAGAACCGTCCCACCCCTGAGGTTCTGCCGCAAGGCAGCCGGTTTGCCCCGATATCGGCAAAGCGAGCGGACGCCGCAAGGCGTCAATCTGGGTGGTACCGCGGATTTGGCTGAGTAGCTGTAAATTCGTCCCGGCAGTTTTCTGCCGGGACTTTTTTTTTCAAAAAGGAGGAATTATGATGGCTGACAAAAACAAAATGGTAGAAGCGATTACCTCAATGGACCAGGATTTTACCCAATGGTATACCGATGTGGTTCTTAAAGCCGAGCTGATCGATTATTCAGCCGTGAAAGGCTGCATGATCCTGCGGCCGTACGGGTATGCGATCTGGGAGAATATCCAGCACAACCTGGACCGGCTGTTCAAGGAAACCGGGCATGAGAATGTGGCGATGCCGATGTTCATTCCGGAAAGCCTTTTACAGAAGGAAAAGGACCATGTCGAGGGCTTTGCCCCGGAGGTGGCCTGGGTTACGCAAGGCGGCAACGAGACGCTGACGGAGCGTCTCTGCGTCCGGCCGACATCGGAAACCTTATTCTGCGACCATTACGCCCATATCGTTCATTCCTGGCGTGATCTGCCGAAATTGTACAACCAGTGGGTTTCGGTTGTTCGCTGGGAAAAAACCACCCGCCCTTTCCTGAGATCGACCGAGTTTTATTGGCAGGAAGGGCATACGATCCATGCCACCGCTGAAGAAGCAAAAGAAGAAACCGAACGCATGCTCAATGTTTATGCCGACTTTTACCGCGATTATCTGGCGATCCCGGTGGTAAAAGGCCAGAAGACGGAAAAAGAAAAATTTGCCGGCGCCGTCAGTACCTATACCGTAGAAGCCATGATGCATGACGGAAAGGCTTTGCAGTCCGCAACCAGCCATTATTTCGGCGACGGCTTTGCCCGTGCCTTTGGGATACAATACGCGGACCGCAATAACCAGCTGCAGTATGTTCATCAGACGTCCTGGGGATTCTCAACCCGCTCGATCGGCGCGATCATCATGGTTCATGGCGATGACAACGGTTTGGTGCTGCCGCCCCGCATCGCGCCGCTGCAAGTCGCTATAATCCCGATCGCCGCACACAAGCCCGGCGTCCTCGAGAAGGCTTCCGCAATCCGCGATCAGCTGGCGAAGACCTTCCGGGTTAAACTGGATCAATCCGACAAGATGCCCGGCTGGAAATTTGCCGAGTATGAAATGAAAGGCGTTCCGCTGCGGCTGGAAATCGGTCCCCGCGATCTGGAGCAAAACCATTGCGTGGCAGTACGCCGCGATACCGGTGAAAAAATCGTTCTGCCGCTGGATCAGCTGGAACAGTCTCTGCAAACCTTGCTCGATCAAATCCATGATCATTTGTACGAGCGTGCGCTGCAAAGCCGCAACAGCCGGACCTACCAGGCTTTATCCTGGTCCGAGATGGTCGGGCTGGTCGCCGAAAAACCCGGTTTTGTCGAAGCCATGTGGTGCGGCGATCCGGACTGTGAGCAAAAGATCAAAGATGAGACCGGCGCATCATCACGCTGCCTGCCTTTTGATCAGACCCCGCTGACCGACACCTGCGTCTGCTGCGGCAAGCCGGCGGACAAACGGGTTGTCTGGGGCAAAGCTTATTAAGCGGCCAATTGACGGTCTGGATCGATGATTTATATCAAACCCGGCGGAGTATTCCGCCGGGTTTTGTTTACCGGTTATTTACCAGTTACGCCGGCGTTCCAGTCATATTGTGGCTCAATACTGAAAACGCGGCCGGATAAAGACGCCAGGGGCGCCGGACAGTCTGCGGCAAACGATAAGGAAACTGCCCAGAGCTGCTGCCGCCGCAAAGGTCCGCCGGTTCCCCGGAAAAACCGGTTATAGCTGTTGCGGCCGTATTTGCCGTCGCCCAGGATCGGATGCCCCAGATGAGCCAGATGAGCCCGGATCTGGTGTGTGCGGCCGGTGACCAGTTCGACTTCCAGTTCGGAAACCGCCTCCTGGTCAGGTCCCGCGCCGGGAAAAACGTGGATGACGCGATAACGGGTTATGATCGGCAGATCGCCGGGTTCTTTGTCGTCGTGGATATAGACATCGCTGTGTCCGGCATCTTTTTCCAGCCAGGCTGTAAGCTCTTGCATCAGGATTCCGTCCTGACAGCGAACCGGCTGTCCCGTGTCCGGGACGCCGCGCACCAGGCAGCGGTAGCGTTTGACGATCATTTTTTCCTGCATGAGCCGACGTACAGCCTGCCCGGCGGCAGGATAAACGGCCGCCAGCATCAGACCGCCGGTTTGCCGGTCCAGCCGATGGCACAATTGAATGGCCGGATTGCCAAGATCGCTATGCAGCCGGTCAATCAGCGTTGGTTCACGATCGGCGGGATCTTGACCCGGTTCCACAGAAATACCAGGATCCTTACAGATCACCAGGATCTGGTTGTCCTGATAAACGATTCGGTAAGAAGGCTGCGGCCGGGCCGGTTGGACCGGCCGATCCGGCGTTTCGGCCGCGTTGAGGCCGGCGTTGATATCGCCGCCGGTTTTGACCGGCAGATAGACCGTTACCCGGTCGCCGGCGGCAACCGGGCTGTCGGTATGCAGCCGGCGGCCGTTCAACCGGATATCCTTGCGGCGCAAGGCTTTATAAACGACAGAGCTTCTGATCTGCGGGTAACGGCTCATAACAACGCGAATCAGGCTATTACCAGCCTCAGTGCCGTCAATGACAAAAGACAAAGGCCCGGTCGGGGCTTCCGGTCCGCCGGAAGAAAGCGACCGGGATTTTTGTGTTTCGGACTCGAACATGCTGCTCCTCCCCAAAGCACGCGGTTTTAGATAGAATGGGATTGCGCCCTATCATTATCAGGCAGGCGGCAGTTCCTGTAAAGCGGTGGCACCGCAGCCTGTATGTGCAATTTAAACAATGATGCCGATATGGAACGCTTGGCGATCGGTTAAAACGACGAATTGCCATTAAGACGCATAAAAATGCAAGGATCGGCGTGGGTCGATCGTATTTGTTTACAGAGAGGTGAATGCATGACAGAAGAACAAGGTGCACGGCCGTTGGATATCGATGCGGCGTTGGATCGGTATGCTCACATGATCCGGCGAATCTGCTTCCTCTATCTGAAACGGCGGGAAGATGTTGAAGATGTATTCCAGGATGTTTTTCTGAGCTATCTTCAACGGCAGGATCCTTTCCAATCTGAGGAACATGAAAAAGCCTGGCTGCTGCGCACAGCCATCAACCGCTGCAAGGATCTGACCGGCGCCTTTTGGCATCGGCAAGTCGGCGCCCTGGACGAAGACATGATGGCGCTTGTTCCCGAGGAAAGCCATGAGCTTCTCGAGGCCGTTAATCAATTGCCGCCGCAGGAACGCACAGCGATTTATCTCTTTTATTATGAAGGTTATTCGGCGCAGGAAATAGCCGGCATGACCGGCCGGAAAACCAATACGGTCTATTCGCATCTGCATCGGGCCCGTAAGCGGCTCTATAAAAAACTGGGAGGATTTGCACATGAGAAAGATGATCCGGAAAGCTTTTGATCCGATTCAAGCCGATCAGGCACTCATTGAAAAAACGCGGCTTTCGGTCGCCGACGCGCCTGCCCGCACCGTAAAACCAAGCAGAAAACAGATCAGGATCCGTTATCTGGCGGCGGCGCTGGCGATCGTCATGCTGGCCGGCATCATAACCGTCGCCGGTCTGGCGCTTACCAATACGACGGTAGCCGCTGTCAGCGTCGATATCAATCCCAGCATCGAGCTGTCGGTCAACGCTTTGAACCGTGTCGTTGCCGTTCAGGCTTTCAATGAAGACGGCGAAGCCATCCTGGCCGGACTGGCTCTGATCGGCAAACCGGCCGGCGCCGCGGTCAATGAGATAATCGCCGCCGCGGCTGAAGCCGGCTTTTTATCGGAAGACGGATCCTCGATCATTGCGATCACAACCTCGGCCGATATCGCCATAATCCGCGACAAGCTGGAACAGGATACGGAAGAAGCCGCCCAGGAAGCACTGGAAGAAGAAGAACAGGAAGCGGTTGTCTATCATGACAACACGGCATTGGAACGTGTCGCGGAAGCACATCGGCTGGGCATTACGCCGGGCCGTCTGAATTTGATTCAAAAGCTGATCGCGCTCGATCCGACTAAAAATGTCAACGATTATTTAAATACCAAAGCCTGCGATATCATGAAAGAAGTCGTTCGCCTGCAAAAAGAACAGCGATTGGCCAACGGGGAAACCGAGCCTTCTGAATCGGGTTCAACAGAAATAAGCGAAGAAACGTCATCCGGCGAATCAACGCAAGAATCGATGAATCCTGCGGAATCGGCAAGCGCAGAATCTGAAAAAGCGATACGTCAATCGGAAAAAGAAACTCGCGAGTCGATCAAAGCTTCGGAAAAAGCGGCGCGCGAATCCATAAAAGAATCGGATAAGGCTGTCCGCGAATCTGTTAAAGAGTCGGAAAAAACCGTTCGCGGCACACAAAACGGTAATGAAAATGATGATATCGAGAAAGCCGTATCTCAGGCACAGGCTAATCGGGAAAACAATAAAAATGGCGATTAATCAACCGTAAATCGGCAATTGATCCTTAGCGGATATCAGCCATAAATCATTTCGGCAAGTGATTATTCAAGCCTTTATGATTTATGGCTGATTCGCGCAGTTCGGCAAATCGACTACCGATAAACAATTTTTCTGATGGTGTCTACCGACAGGTTATATTCGCCGGCCAAATCTTCCAAGGTTACTTTATGGAAAAACTTATTTCTGATTTCCTCGTTCCTTTGCGTAAAGAAATGTTTCGCGCCGGTATTTTCACCCCATTTTCGACGTTCCGCATCCCTGGGGATATAAAGCGCTTCGCCGGCAATGTATTTCTGCACTTCACGCAAAAGCTCATCCGGCAAAATATCAGATGCTCTTTTATATTTCATCGGCTAACCACCTATCACCCCGTACGTTTAGGCGTTTTTCGCCAGGAATTCTTCTATCGAAGCATAAGCATCCGGTTTTATGCCATGATCGGCCAGAATCGCTAAAATTTTCTTTTCAGCAGCTTCCGCCTTTTCCCGGTAAGCCGGCAAATCATCGGCCGCATAAGCGCCGAGGAAATCGATCGGATCGAAACCGAATTCCTCCGCGACAATATCCAGCTCATATTGCAGGCTGCAACCCCAGATAAAGCTCTTAACAGGATCATTCTGATCGCACCAGGAATAGACTCTTCGCCATGTATAACATAATTCCTGATACCAGCCGGCCAAATCCGTAAAATTCAGCTGACCGTATTCTTGGCGCCCGGTTTTTTTGGCACTGAGAAAAAGTCGTGTCGTACGGATCATTTTATAACAGCGTTCTTTTAAGTCTTCTTTCGTCCGTGCTTCGACTATGGCCGTATACAGCGTGACAAAATCATCCGGCAGATCCCGCATCGCCGATAAATCCCTGATCTGGTAGGTTTGGCCGTTTTTAAAATAGGTAAAATTCGCAGCCGCTACCGCTATCGATAAAAAATCGGCGATATATCCGGCTGCTTTTCGAACCTGGCCAAGTGATTCTTCAAAGATCATCGTTTGAAAAATATCCATGGCCATATTCACTTTTTCCAGAGCCCGGTTAAGCATGAAAGTTCGGTTATGTAAATTTTTCTGCAATTTATCCTGCAAAGCGAGAAACCG
>CAYRWC010000078.1:0-10052 GCA_964427795.1 uncultured Oscillospiraceae bacterium
ATGAACAGGGCGATCGCCAGGGTCGGACGCCATTGCTCGTCATAGGGATAGATGCCGAACAGGATCAGGCGGTATGTTTCGCCGACGAACCCCCAGCAGGCCCCGCCCGCTTCGCGGCAGACGGCGGGATCGGCTGAAAAAGTGGAATCGATCGTCAGCCAGGACAGCACCGGCGGCGCCAGCGTCACCAGCAGCGCGAGGCACAGCAGGCTTAAACTCGTGCTCAAGGGGCCGTTGAACAGGTTGGCGCGGGCCCAGCCGAACGGGTCGGCGAAAAAACTTTTCCGAGCTTCCATGATCAACGCCCCCCGATCAGAGCCACACGGGCGTTGAACCAGTTCATCAGCACCGACAGGATCAGGCTGATGGTCAGATAGACCGCCATGATGATGGCGACACATTCGACCGCCTGGCCGGTCTGGTTGATTGCCGTATTGCCGATGCTGACCAGATCGGGGTACCCGATCGCCACCGCCAGGGTCGAGTTCTTGGTCAGGTTGAGATACTGGCTGGTCAGCGGCGGCACCGCGACCCGCAGGGATTGCGGCAGCACCACCAATCTTAGGATCTGGGTGCGGTTCAGCCCCAGCGCCAGCGCTGCTTCGGTCTGGCCGTGCGGTACGGCGAGGATGCCGCCGCGCACGATTTCGGCGACGAAAGCCCCGGTATAAAGCGTCAGGCCCAGCAACAGGGCGGCGAATTCGGGGCTCAAAGTCGCTCCGCCCTGGAAATTGAACCCGGTCAGGCGCGGAACCTCGAAGGTGAGGTCCGACCCTCCGGCCAGGAAAGCCAGCAGCGGCAATCCGACGATCAACGCCATTCCGACGGCGAAGGACGGAAAAGTCTGACCGGTGGCCTCATGGCGTTTTTGCGCCCATCGCGCCAGAACGACCGCCGCCAGCAGCCCGGCGGCCAAGGCTCCGGCCACCAGGATCATCGATTCATTCCAGACCGGATACGGAATCGGTATGCCCCTCGCTGCCTAATTCGGTGATAATGCCGGCATGCGCGTTGATCAGGCCGGTCACTTCTCTCAGAACCGCGCCGGCTTCCGGAGTCAGCTTATCGCTGCCCGGTTCGAAGATAACGGAGGCGATTAACCGGATCCGGAATTGATCATCCTGCTGAACCGATAATACGCCGGATGAGATAGCCGAATTATCCAGATAATGGGTAATCGACTTAAAAAGATTGTCCAGCTCAACCTGATTAGCCGGAACCGGCGTCGGCGCTTTCGTCGGTTTTTTCGTCGGTTTCGGCGTCGGCGCGGCTGTCGCTGGCGTCGTTTCCGATGTCGGAGCGGTCGTCGGCTCTTGTGTCGTCGTGACTGCGGCTGTCGGTTCGGACATTAAGGACGCCGTGGTCTGCGGCGTGACCACACCGGTCGCGTCCGGATGGCTGCTATACCAGGATTGGGGATCAAAATTCGGATCCATGCCGGCCGAATCGTCCAGTTCCCCTTGCCGGTTCGAATCCAGGACGCCGGAGCCGCCGGAAAAAGATTTGACCAAGGCTTCCCATTTTTCGGCGTCAACGCTGGAAAATGAAAACAACAAGACGAAAAAGGTCAGCAATAAGGTAACCAGATCGCCGTAGGTGTTCATCCAATTACCCTCGCCGCCCGAGGATTCTTCATTTTTCGGTCGTCTTTTCATTGCAGCCGTTAAACTCCCTTATGTTTCATCATGCTGGCTTTCTGTTTGACTTATGGTGTCGGGCTGGTCGTCTTTGGCATCTTTCTTTTTAGAATCTTTGGGAATGAAAACTTCCATTTTTTCCCGGATTATTCTGGGATTCTCGCCGTTTTGAATAGCGATAATGCCTTCGGTCAGCATCGCGTAACGATTGATCCGCTCTGCGGCGGCGGATTTCAATTTCGACGCGAAAGGCAGAAAGATGACATTGGCCAGGATGACGCCGTAAAAGGTCGTGATTAATGCGGTTGCCATGCTCGGGCCCAGGCTTTCGGTATCGCTCAGGGTCTTCAGCATATTGATCAGACCGATCAGCGTGCCGACCATGCCGAAGGCCGGACCATATTGGGCGCCGCTGGTGAGGATTTTCTGATTCATGGAATCCTTTTCCTCCATCAGGGCGATTTCGCCTTCGAGAACTTCCCGGACAAGCTCCTGATCCGTGCCGTCGATAATCAATTCCAATCCTTTTTGCAGAAACGGATCGCCCATGTCTTCGCCGTCCAGCGTCAATAACCCTTCGCGCCGCGCCCGGGTGGCCAGATCGATAACGCGATCCTGATCGTCCCGCAGATTGATCTTGTTTTTGAAGAAAATCGTTTTCATTTCCGGCAGAAGATTCTTCAATTCTTCGAAGGAAAATGAAATCATAATCGACGCCAGCGTTCCGCCGACGACAATCATGATCGACGCCGGATCATAATAGCTGGAAATATCGCCGCCCAGAATGATGCTCCAGACAATGAAAATCACACCGGCAATCAAGCCGACAAAGCTTGATAAGTTCATGATTCGCTGCCTTCCTTCTCCTGGCCATCCTGACAGGCAAAGCGGCCGTTGACCGAGCAAAGCACACGGAATTGGATGATTTTTTGCAAAATTTCTTCTGCGCTTTCAATAACCAGCAGTCGGCGGCCGGTCGTCATGCTGATCACCGTATCCGGCGTTGTCTCGATCGTTTCGATTAGATCGCTGTTGATGTAAAAAGTCTGGTGATTCAGGCGGGTTAGTTGAATCATTTTATCCTCCGCGGCTTTTTACCGCTCAATTATCGCTTCAGGTTGACCAATTCTTCCAGCAGCTGGTCCGAAGTGGTGATGATGCGGGAATTCGCCTGGAAGCCGCGCTGGGTAGTGATCATATCGGTAAACTCCTTGGCCAGATCGACATTGGACATTTCCAGGGAATTGGGATTCAGATACGATGTTCCGTTTACACCGGCGAAACCAAAAGAAGCGGCGCCGGTGTTTTGATTCTGGTCATAAAGATTGTTGCCCATTTTGGAGAGCGCGGCCTGATTGTTGAAATCGGCTATAACCAGGCGGCCGATGGTTTCCTTGACCGATGTCGTCTTGTTGATGCCGATGATCTCGCCGGTTTTGCCGATGTTGACGTCATAATAATTAACTGGGATATTGATGTCCGCCAGCAAAGTGTCGGCATTGGCCGGATTGGTCAGCAGCCAGGCCTGAAATTGCGCTTCGGTAACCGGATTGGTCGTGCTGCCATTGATGGTTCCGGTCGTATCGACCATGCCGCTCATCCAGCCTTGCAGCTTTAAGCCATTGGCGTTGACCAGATTATTATTGGCATCGGTCGTCAGATTGCCGGCGCGGGTATAGTAAGGTACGCCGTTATCCTTGACAACCAGGAATCCGTCGCCTTCGACGCTGAGATCCAGAGCGTTGCCGGTATATTCGGTGGCTGTGCGCGTGTGCTGCACTTCGATCGTCCCCAAAGAAACGCCCAGGCCGACCTGTTGCGGATTGACGCCGCCGGATCCGGCCGAAGGCGCCGACGCCGGACGAACGGTCTGGTTGTAAATGTCCTGAAAGGTTACGCGGCTGGATTTGAAACCAACGGTATTGACGTTGGCAATGTTGTTGCCGATAACATCCATTTTTGTCTGATGATTCTTGAGTCCCGACACACCTGAGTACAATGATCGCAACATGAAATTTTTCCTCCTCTATTATGATGCTGTTGACGCCGCGTCTGCCGAATCGCCGGTCGCCTGGCCGGTTTGGGCTGCGGCAGGCGTCGTGCTGTCGTCCGGATCGGCCGGCTGATATACGATGATATTGTTGTCAAACGGAATGTTCTTCGTCACGCCCTTATAATTGACTTCCAGATAAGCCGAACCGTTGGATGATAAAACCGCTGTGACCGGACCATAGACTTCTGATTTCTGGCCGCTGGAATCGACAACGGAGGCATAAACATATTTTCCGACCAACCCGTATGCCTGGCTGAACGAAAAGCCGCTGTTGAGCGACTGCATCTGCTCCAAAGCACTGAATTGCGCCAGCTGAGCGATGAAATCGGTATCGTCCATCGGGTTCAGCGGATCTTGATTCTGCAACTGAGCTACCAGAATTTTCAGGAATTCATCTTTACCCAGATTGCTGCCGACCGAACGGGTTGTCGTGCCGGAATCCTGGCTGCCGGCGGCATTTGTTGTGTTGACGGCGTCAACGGCCATAAAAATCCCTCCTTTGTTCTATACGTAATAATTTATAACCGACTGTGCCGGGCCATAAGTGATGCCGATAGACTGACTCTGTTCCTGCCGGATCGACGCGCCGCGCCGTCCGGATCGGATTTGCCGCAGATCCATCTGTCGGACGGAATCGGACTGCGTATTCTGTTCTGCCGTTTGCCCGCCGGACTGTCCCATATCGAGAAAGACCGAGGCGCCGGATATCGCCACACCCTGATCCTGGATCTGTTTGACCAGATCGGGCAGTTGGCTTTGCAGCAGATCGCAGGTCGCCGGCTTGTCGGTCCAGATCTGAGCCGTCAGACCTCCCTGATTCTGAAACAGCCTGATCTGCACCGTGCCGTAAGCATCCGGTTTCAAATGCACCGTCATCTGACGGCCGCCGTCTTCATTTCCGGATAATACTTCGATCGACTCAATCAATGGTTCGGTGGTTTCGACCGGTACATTCCCCGTGTTGCCGGTTTGTCCGGCCGCATCGGGAGCCGAAGCTCCCGGCCGGTCCGAACCGGTTGTCTGAGCGGACCACGTTATTTGAGGATCCGTTCCTGCCGCGGCTTCGCTGTGAATCGGGCGGTCGGAAGGTGAACTGTCCTCCTGTTCAGTTTCGCCGCCCGCCGGCGACCCGGTGTCCGAACCGGATCCAAAACCCGCAGCCGCCTGGTCTGCCGGCGATATAAAACGATTCGCGGCTGCATTGCCGAGAGCTCCGGCTGCCGAAGGCAGCTCGCTGCCGGCGGTGTCGGCGATCTGGTCCGCATCCGCGGCAGGCAGCGAGGCTGCTTCCGTTGCGGCAGCTGCGCCGGCCGGTTTCGCGGTTCTGTTCTGAGTTGATGTCTCCTTCAGTGTTTCATCCGGTCCGGCAGCCGGTTCTGTCGACGCCTCTTCCGGCAGCGGATTATTGCCGCTGTTCAGAAGCTTATCGGCCGTTTCCTGAATGGCAGCCGGAACTTGAACCGGCGCGGACGCCGCCGCTTCTGCCGGTAAAGGCGCATCGCCCGGATCGCCGGCCGGAAGCTCACCTGTTCGCAGCATATCAGCGGCCCCAGCCGCAAGACCGGTCGCGGAGGATGTGCCGTTCCGGTCGCCCATGGCGTCTGCGACAGCGGTGTCCGAATTTACCGATGTGCCGGCCGCAGAGGTGGATACGCCGGTTAATGCCGCCAGACCTGCCAGGACCTGCCCGAGAATACTCTGCTCTTCAATCGGCGCCTGGTTGTCCTTGTCGGTTTCACCTTCGCTGTTATCAGGTTGTTTTATCGTTATTACGTCCTTGCCTCCCGTTATGCCGGACGGTTGTTTGGCCGATCCGGCCGAAGCCATCGCCTGTTCAAAGGAACCGACGGTCTGAGGGCCGGCCGACTCGCCCGGATCGGCCGCCGCAGGAAGTTTTTCCCGGCCGGCGCCGGTTAACGGCTGCAGGATGATTGGCGCTACTTTACTCATAAATCGTCCTCCGAGGCTTAAGAGCCGGAACTGGGTTCCATCATGGCCGACATCAATTGCGACACCCGAGCCGGATCCATTTCGGCTAAAATTAGGGAAACTTTGGCTTGGTTCATATTTTTAACGATCAGAATCAAGTTGGCCTGATCGGTAAAAGCAGAAAATATGCCGGCTGCCGCCGCCGGATCCATGCTTTCATACCAGGCTGCCATGTTTTTCAAATCAGCAGCCTGGGCAGTCAGCGAAGCCTGCAATTGGTCGATTTCCGTCTGCCGGGCACTAAGCGCTTCGCTTTGCCGGGTTAACTCGGCCGCTTGCGTTTGCGCCTCCGCTTGGCTTACTTCCAGGCCGGCCTTCTGCTCGTCCAGTTCAGATGTCTTCAATTCCAAATCCTGTTTTTGCGATTCCAGTATTTGAAAAGAGGTTTCGTCGAATTTAAAGCGCCGGATAAAAACGCTCCGCAAATCAGCTATATTAAAATAAAGTAAACCGGCGACAGCAGCAAAAATCAGCAAACTGACGGTAAGCCCCATGACAAATCCGAAGAACGGACCTTTCTTTTTCTTGCTTTTTATTTTCTTTTTACCGGCTGTTTCACCGGCCTGCCGATATTTCCCGGCAGCGACCTTCGGCGGCAGCATCGGACCCGGATTGCGTCCGGATAAATCGGTCATCTTGCTGATATCGATATCGGCCACTAGACAACCTCCCCATGTTTATTGACGGCTTGGCGGAAAGAAACGAGATCATCGACAATTTTTTCTTCTTCCAAAGTCATCTCTTTTTTCCAGACCGCGTATTGCTGTTCCCGCAGATTGTCCAGCATCTTCAAGTCCTGCATCAGCTGCCAGAGCTGGTCGCGGCACGCATTGCGCTCCCGTTCCGCCTGACGGACGCGCCCCAACTGTTTTTGTTGTTCCTGACGATTCTGCGATAAACAAAGATCAAACTGGCGCAGATCGTTCTGCTGCAAGCCGCCGTTTTGCCATCCTTCCTGCCAGCGGAGCCGCAAAGCGGCCGCCTTTTGCAGAAGGTCATCCAAAACAGCCTGTTCGGCAGCCAATTTTTGTTCCAGTACGGCCAGTTCCTGTTTTTTCTGAGATTCCTGCTTTCCTTTGATCGATCGTAAGCCGGCCAGAGTAAATGTAAATTTATTCATATTATTGTTCCTCCGTCAAGGACAGAAGCCGGCTGACCGTCTCGTCAAATGAACATTTTTCCAGAACCTGCTGCTGCAAAAAACGGCTGATCGTCGGATAAAGCCGGATCGCCTCGTCGATCTCTTCATTACTGCCCTTTTTGTAAGCCCCAATATGAATCAAATCCCGGGCTTCATTGTAAACACTCAGCAGATTCTTGCATTTACCGGCCAATGACCGATGCTCGCCGGTCGTAACATCGGGCATGACGCGGCTGACGCTGGCCAGCACGTCAATAGCCGGATAGTGGTTGCGCTGGGCCAACTGGCGGGTAAGAACAATATGGCCGTCCAGAATGCCGCGCACGGTGTCGGCAACCGGCTCGTTCATATCGTCACCTTCGACCAGCACCGTATAGAGCGCGGTAATCGATCCTTTGTCCGAATTTCCGGATCGTTCCAGCAAACGGGGCAAAGCATTGAAAACCGACGGCGTATATCCGCGGGAAACCGGCGGCTCGCCGACAGCCATACCGATTTCGCGTTGAGCCATGGCAAAGCGGGTCAGCGAATCCATCAACAGCAGAACCGAATATCCCTGATCCCGGAAATACTCGGCGATTGCCGTTCCCAAAAGCGCGGATTTCTGGCGGATAATCGCCGGCTGATCCGAGGTGGCAACCACCAGTACAGAACGGCTGAGGCCTTCTTCCTGCAGATCTTTTTCGATAAACTCACGGACTTCGCGGCCACGTTCGCCAACAAGGGTGATGACGTTGATGTCAACGGCGCTGTTGCGGGCCATCATGCCCAGAAGCGTGCTTTTGCCGACGCCGCTGCCGGCGAAGATGCCCAGGCGCTGGCCTTGGCCGCAGGTCAGAAGCCCGTCGATCGCCCGAACGCCCAAGGGCAGAGGCTGGCTGATTCGTCTGCGGGTCAGGGGATTAGGCGGCAGATTATCCGTACTGTAATATGTTTCCAGTTCCAATTTACCCAGATCGTCGATCGGGCGGCCCAATCCGTCCAGAATCCGGCCGCGCAGTTTTTGACCGACCGGCACCTGCAGGCAATGGCCGGTAGCCAGAACACGGCTGCCCGGACCGATGCCGGTCAAGCTGCCAAAAGGCATCAGGAGGATATGATTGTCGCGAAAACCGACAACTTCCGCTTCTATCCAATTATCCGCCGACAACGTACCGATTTGACACACATCGCCCATACAAGCCAGAGGGCCGATGGATTCCACGGTCAAACCGATAAGCTGGCAAACCGTGCCGCTTTCCTCAATCGGATTTATGCCGTTGATCTTGCTGGAGAAACGGCTCAAATCAATGGGCTTCATGACGGCTCTCCTCTTTTGCTTTTTTTCTGATCTGATCCAGCTGAGTAGCCGCGCTGGCGTCAAACCGGCTGTATCCGGTTTCGATCAAACAGCTTCCCGGTGCCAGTTTGGGATCGCCGATGAAGCGGATTTGACCTTGGTTTTCCGGCATCTCGAACGACTCGGTAACAATGAACTGCTGATATTCTTTTTCATTCAAATAAACAACGGCTTTTTCCTGCTTCTTTAAATTGTCGAGCGCCTGCCTTAAAAAAGCGTGATAGGTTTTACTTTTACGCGCCAGTTCCGTGCCGATGATCCGTTCGGCAATATCGACAGCCAGATCAAGAAGCTCAACTTCCATGCTGTCAATCATCTGGTCGACTCGGTTCTCCAGCTGATTCGTCATGTTTTTAAACGAGTTTTGCAATTCGCTTTTGCGATCGTCATACGATTGTTCACCGACTTTATAACCTTCGTCATAACCGGCCTCATAGCCTTTGCCGCGAATCTCCGGCAATTGCTTCTGTGTTTCATCAAGGATCTGTTTTGCTGTTTCCCGGGCTTCCCGCACCAATTGCTCGGCCCGCTGTTCCGCCTGGGCAAGCAGGGCTGCCGAAGCGCCGTTACCGGGATTGGCGGCAGACGCGGCCGGTCGGTTTTTTATCGTCTCGTCAGCCGGCGGTTCATTTTTATGATCCGGCAGATGATCCGAATTCAAGAGATAATCGCGCAAAGGCTGCCCGTACTCCGGGCGTGAGATAATGACCGGCTTGGCATTATCCAGATTGACTTGAGCGGATTTATGTATCTTAGCCAACGAGCATTTCCTCCGATCCCCTTGAAATATATACTTCGCCGGCGTCCTCCAGATTGCGGACGATCGTAACGATCCGCTGCTGCGCATCTTCAATGTCTTTTATGCGGACAGGGCCGGTTAATGACATTTCTTCACGGATGGTATCCTGCATACGTGACGATAAATTTTCGAAAATGAACTTGGAAACATTTTCTTTGGCATTTTTTAAAGACATAACCAGATCTTCCTGCTGCACATCGCGCAAGACCCGCTGAATCGATACCCGGTTCAGTTTGACGATATCTTCAAACAAGAACATGCGGCTCTTGATCTCATCCACCAGATCTTTGCTTTGTTCGTTCAGGCTTTCCAGAATATGTTTTTCGGTTGTGCGGTCTACGGCGTTCAAAATATCGACGCTGGTTTGAATGCCGCCGATTTTGGTATAGTCGGATACGCCGAGAGAAACGAGCTTTTTTTCGAGAATGCGCTCGACTTCTTTAATGTGTTCCGGCGACGTCTTGCCCATACGGGCGATTCGGGACAGAACATCACCTTGAATATTCGGCGGCAAGCCGCTGAGAACGGAGCCCGATTGTTTGGGTTCCAGAAAGGAAAGGACCAGGGCGATCGTCTGCGGCTGCTCATTTTGGATCATATTAAGCATTTGAGCGGCATCCAGGCGCCGGGCAAAATCAAAAGGCCGCACTTGCAGAGAAGCGGTCAGTTTGGTAATCAATTCCAGCGCTTTTTGTTTGCCGATAGCTTGATCCAGCATTTCCCGCGCATAGTCGATGCCGCCTTCCAGAATATAATTCTGTGCCACATAGGCTTCCTGGAATTCGCGGATGATATCCATTTGCGTCTGGTTGTCAATTCGGCGCACATTGGCGATTTCCAGCGTCAACTGCTCGATTTCCTCATCATTCAGCTGCTGCAGGACTCTGGCCGAGTGTTCTTTGCCTAAAGCAATCAGCAGTATGGCGGCCTTTTCCTTATATGTTTTTTCTGTTTCATCAGTCATCTTCGTATACCTTGCCCTACTGTTCAGCTATCAATGGACAGCCAGCTGCGGATGATGCTTGCCGCAAGATCCGGGTTTTGCTCAACCGAATCCTCCAGCAGTTTCCGATCTGCCTGGTCCATCAGTGTCA
>CAYRWC010000079.1:0-10028 GCA_964427795.1 uncultured Oscillospiraceae bacterium
GCCCCAGGCATGTAAAAGGCCGTCTTGATCGAGGTAAAGAGAAAACTGGCCTCCGGCGGCAATCGAAACCGCGCCGCCGTCCACAACCTTAACCGGTGTTGTGCAGCGGCTGCCGATTACTGCGCCGGAACTGTCGGTAATGGTTTCGCTCTCGGTATCGCCGATCTGCATAGCCGTATTGCTGCCCCAGGCCCAGACGCTGCCGTCGGCGCCGAGTGCCAGCGAATGATAGGCTCCGGCCGATATAGCTTTGATTTTCGGCAGTGATGCAACCAGAACCGGAACGGAAGACGATTGCGTCGTCTGATTGCCCAGCTGGCCATACGTGTTTCGTCCGAAGGCGTAGACCTGACCGTCAGCGGTCAGAGCCAGCGAATGATCGGCTCCCAGGCTGACGTCGACGGCGGAGCCGGGCAGCGTTACCGGCTGCGGGCTGTCGCTATAGTCAATATCGCTCAGCCCCAGCTGTCCATACGTATTATCTCCCCATAAATAGAGATTGCCGGCATAATCGATCATGGCGCTGTGAAATTTGCCGGCGGCCAGACGGACTGCCGTTTGCGATGCTTCCTGAAACTCGGTGTCTGAACTGCCCGCGCCGGCTGCCGCCGAACTCGCGGGGATTTCAGACGACGTCGTTCCTGCCGTCCGGGCACAGCCTGAATACAAACTGCTTAGCATGAAAAGCAGGGACAGCGTCATAACGGTCAAGCGAAACGGCCGGCGGCGTCGATCGGGATTTATTGCCATAAAAACAGACATAGCGGCAGCCTTTCTCGGACAAGATATCCTTGCCGGCAAGGCTTTGCCGGCAGAAACGGTCCTGCCGGACGGCGTAAAGCGGCATGCCGGCAAATCTAATCATACACGCATGCCTATTTCTTGACAATGATTCCGCTATGGGACGCGGCGGTTTCCCGACGGCTGTGCCGTATGATAAATGATAAGAATCTGTCATGTTTCATGGTAATGGCTTATGCTATAATGACAATTGCGTTATTATCAGAAAGTGCAGCTTATCGCAGCTGATTGCAAAGCTTAAAAAACAGCAGGTCCTGCGGCATGTAGCCGGGCCTGACAGAGTGACAGGAGGCCAGCATTATGGCGAAGACATCACGGGCGGCGACGACGCGAATCGCAACAACCGTTACCGCGCGATATTATCCGACATCGGGCGCGACAGATGGATTTTACCTGGATGGCCGCATAACCGGGAGACGTGAGCACCGGGCGGCAGATATAACTCTCGATCGGGAAGAACGCGGTTTTTTCTATTCAGTCTATGCTCATTTGGCCGGCAACGGAGCCGATGACGCCGCTATGGCGCAAGTCCGCAAATCGCTTGACCGGATTTCGGCCGATATCAAGCAAACCGGCAAGAATATCGACGCTGAAATCAATGAACTGGCCGAATGCGCCGTTTCGGTTGCCGGGCGGATTACGCTGAAACATGACGGCATGCGGCAGCCTTATTTTGCCGGCATCATGGTACGCGACTCCGAAATGGCTGCCGTGACGATGGGCAGCGGCTGCGCCTACTTGTATCGCGGCGACGTCCTGTATCCGCTGACCGCCGATGATTTTCCCATGGAGGCCATTGATTATTCCGGCAAAGCCGTGACCGGGCTGGATGTTTATTGCGCCGGCGTGGCGGGAACCGTTCGTTATTCGAATATTGCCCAGCTTCAGCTGGATGATTGCCTGGTGGTATGCAATAAGGAAATCATGGAGTCTTTAGGCCAGCGGGAAGTCTTGCGTATGCTGTATGAAGCCGAAGACCAGGCCGACGCGGCCGGTATGGTTATTACAGCAGCATCGGCTAAATTGCCGGGCACGCCGATGCAATTTATGATCGGTTTTGTCGAAAGCATATCCAATTCCGACCGCACCGGCCGAATGGGCTTTACGCGCAACCAATCCGATTTGGCGGCCACCGTCAATAATGCCGCTGCTTCCTCCGCAGGCGGCCACGCCTCATATGAAGCGCCGGCCGCGACGGCGCCGAAAAACCGTTATCAAGCTCCGCAGCCGGCATCCGCGCCGGCTCCCGTTCCCCAATATGATGATCTCGAAGGCGAGCCGACGGCAGTCCCCGCCCGCCCGTCGGCATCAGGCCGGCAGCAGCCGATCCCGGTTGTTTCAGCGAGAAACAACGCGGCGCAGAATTACCGCGACGATTATGACGACGATTCCGGTTTCGGCGATGAAATCGATGTTTCCGGCCGCGGCCGCCGCATTGCATTCTATATTATTATTGCGGCTGTTTGTGTCGGTTGTCTGTTCCTGATTTATAACATGCTGTTCGGCGGCAGTAAAAAGCCGACGACGACCAGCGGCAATCCGGCGGTGACCACGACCAACCCGTCCGGTACAAATACCGTCAGCGCCGGCGAAACCGGCAGCGAAACCGAGCCATCCGATAGCGGTTCAACCGAAACCGGAACCGCCGGAACAACAGCCGCGACTACAACGGCGGCTCCGACCGGCGTCGCGCCGACGACCAATCAGCCCGGAACAACTTATGAGGTTTTAGCTCAGCACACGGTTGCTGCCAACGACAGTTTGTGGGCCATCGCCATGAAGTATTATAATCATGGCGAACAGGAATACATTGATTTAATCAAGGCTGCCAACAATATGCAGAGCGATATCATTAAAGTCGGTCAGGTCCTGATTATTCCCGTGAAAAAATAGAAACGATCATTATTGAATAGGAGCGATCAACCAATATGCACAAACGTCTCTTTATCCCTGGACCGGTTGAAGTTCTTCCGGAGGTCCTGGCCCGGATGGCCACGCCGATGATCGGGCACCGCACCCGTGAAGCTTCGGCCCTTCAGGAAAGCATCAGCGGGAAAATGAAACAGCTGATGTATACTCAGTCGGAAATTATCTTGTCCACGTCATCGGGCAGCGGTCTGATGGAAGGGGCGATCCGCTCCTGCACCCGCCGCAGGGCCGCCGTTTTTTCAATCGGCGCCTTTGGCGACCGCTGGTATAAAATGGCTGTCAGCAACGGCGTGCCGGCCGACTTATTCCAATCGGAACTGGGCTCGGCGACAGAACCCGAACAAGTAGAAAAAGCTTTAGCAACCGGCCTATATGATCTGGTTACCATTACCCATAACGAAACAGCAACCGGCGTGGCCAATCCGCTCGACACCTTGTCGGAAGTGATCCGCCGTTATCCGGATGTGATCTGGTGCGTTGACGCGGTCAGCTCCTTGGGCGGGCATAAAATCGAAACAGATCGCCTGGGCATCGATATCCTGATCTCATCTTCGCAAAAATGTCTGGGCCTGCCGCCCGGCCTGGCCGTCTGCTCGGTATCGGAGAAAGCGATAAAAGCGGCGGAGCAGGTTCCGCACCGCGGCTTGTATTTCGACTATGTCGAGTTGTATCGCTTCGTACGCGAGAAGAATTATCAATATCCGTCTACGCCGTCCTTATCGCATATGTTTGCGCTGGATTACCAGCTGGACCGCATTTTAAATGAAGGCCTGGACCGGCGTTTTCAACGCTGCCAGGATCTGGCGACGCGCGTTCAGGACTGGGCAAGAACTTATTTCGCCTTGTTTGCCGACGAACGTTATCTGTCTCATACGGTTACCTGCATTCGCAACACCCGGCAATTGAATTTTGCCGAGCTCAATCGATCGCTGGGCGGCTGCGGTTATCAGATCTCAAACGGTTACGGAGCCGTTAAGGATCTGACCTTCCGCATCGCGCACATGGCCGATACGACGATGGAAGATTTGAATGCGCTGCTGGATTGCCTGAACGAGCTGCTGCATTTGGCGTAACGCTCGGAAAGATGGGCTTAATCCGGTGAAACCGGTAAAATAAGGGGGAATCAGTCATGAAAATACTTATCAGCGAAAAAATTGCCGCCGATTCGGTTGAATATCTGCGGCAGCAGGGTTTTGAGGTTGATGAAAAATTAGGTTTGTCGCAAAGCGAAATCGAAAGCATTATCGAACCCTATGACGCGCTGATCGTCCGCAGTGTGACGCAGGTCAACCGCAGTTTGTTGAACAGAGCCGCCAATTTGAAGGTTGTCGGCCGGGCCGGCAACGGAATCGACAATATCGACGTACCGACATGCACGAGTAAGGGTATCATCGCGGTCAACACGCCGGAGGCCAATATCATGGCGGCCGGCGAATTGGCTGTCGGACTGGCTTTTGCCGCATTCCGCAATATCTGCATTGCCAATGAAGCAGCCCATAAGGACGATTTCCGGCGGTCAAGGCTGATCGGCAACGAATTGGAAGGGAAAACGGCGGGCATCATCGGCATGGGCCGCATCGGATCTATCGTCGCCCGTAAATTGAAGGGCCTGGGGATGTCGGTTGTTGCCTATGATCCGTATATACCGGCGGAACGGTTTGAGAAACTGGGCGTCAAGCGGTGTGATCATCTGGATGATCTGCTGCAAATCGCCGACCTGATCACCCTTCATACGCCGAAGACCAAGGAAACCTACAATATTCTGGACGCCGCCCGGTTGGCTCAGTGCAAGCGGGGAGTCAGAATTGTCAATGCCGCCCGCGGCGGACTGGTTAATGAAGATGCCCTTTATGATGCTTTGGTATCCGGACAGGTTGCGGCCGCCGGTTTGGATGTTTTCGATCATGAACCAAGCTATGACAAGAAACCGGGTGAACAAAACTATCAAAACCGGCTTCTGACTTTGCCAAATCTGGTCGTTACGCCACATCTGGGCGCTTCAACCCACGAAGCCAACGCCAATGTCGGCATTGCGGTGACCGAGTTGGTCGCCCACGCTCTGCACGGGGATTTGGTCGGCGCGGTCAACATGCCGGCCATCAGCGGCAGCATTGCCGAAGTGAAACCTTATCTCAGCCTGTGTGAAAAGCTGGGCGCCATATATTATCAGGCGGAATCATCCCGGATTCAAAAAATTGAAATAACTTATTCCGGCGAACTGGCCTCTCAAGACACCGGTCTCTTGACATTATCGGTTTTGAAGGGCTTTTTGTCGACGATTTCCAATGAAAGAATCAGCTATGTCAATGTTAAAATGAATGTCGTCGGGATGGGCGTCGAAGTCGTCGAGAGCAAGACTTCACATTTGGAGAAATATACCAATTTGATAACGGTCCGGTTTATTTCCGACGAAAAAATTCTGTCCGTATCCGGAACCGTCTTCGGTAAGGATTCGGAGATTCTGGTGGATTTCTTTGGCTATCATATGGATTTCGAATTATCGCCGCATGTGATCGCTATGCAAAACAACGATGTCCCGGGCATTATCGGCCGCGTCGGCACCATTCTCGGCCAGCAGGACATCAATATCGCCACGATGCATTGGAGCCGCAAGAAAGACAAAATGAGGGCTCAAAGCTTCCTGAGCATTGACTCTCCGGTTGACGAAAAGACGATTCAAGCGTTGAAGTCAATTGAGGGCGTACTTCGGGTGTCGGTTTTAAATTTCAATTTCGGCGTCTGATTAATCTGCAATCAACCATAACAGCAAAGAAGCGGGCCTTCGTTCAAAGGTCCGCTTTTATTGACCTGAATCGACCCGGATGACCAATAAGCTGCCTTCGGTGAAAACAACCTTGCCTGTTTGCCGCAGCAAGTCCTCCTGGACCAGACTGGTACGTCCGCTTTCGGATACATCGGAAAACTGCTGTCGTTCAAGATCGCCGATAATAATGTATTGGATGTCATACTGTGCCAGCAAGGCTTGCCGGGTAAGCTGGTCGGTCGTCGTGTAAAGAGTTTTCACATCTTCCTGCCTGGGAACGACAACCATGCCGTAAGCGTTGGGATTAGCTTTGCTGGTACGCCACAACCACTCATGGGTTTGCCAGCCCATGACGGTCGGCAGGCCGGTAAAGGCAGATATTCGGCAAAAATCCGTATAACTGTCGCCATAAGCCTCTAAAATGACCGGCTGACCGGCAACCTGCGTATTGAACCATCGGATCGCCGCGCAATCGGCGGCTAGTTCGGCGTCGGAGCCGCCGGTTATCTGCTCGGAATTTTTCATAGCTATCGGAGCCAGACCATCCAATCCTTGATAGCGGTCGCGGGAAAAAGCGCCCAACCATTGCCCGGCGGCTTGCAGCGGATACCATCCGGGAACAATCATCAGCACGGCCAGAAGCAAAGCCGCCGCCCGCGACGGCAAATGTCGCCGATGACTGCCTATCCGCGCCAGGGCATAAGCCCAGACCAGTGAAAAAAGGATAAACGCCTGGTAAGTAAATTTGAACATAGTATTCGAACGTTTGTATTCGCCGCTGTAGATATCCACGACATAAACGCATTCCGGCAAAAGAATCAGGCCGACGGCGCAGATGAAGAGTATCAGAATAAAAAGATCCGCCGGATTCTGATTTTTCAGGAAGAAGACGATCCGGTTCTGATTGCGGAACGTCAGGGCCCGTTCGTTTGCCGGCGGCGGAAAAACCCGCGGCTGACGCTGGCCGGGACCTCGGCGCAGCAGATAAATTAAAAGAATAAAGCCGGCCAGGATATGCGGTCCCCAAAGAATCAGCCATTGCCAGAGCGGCGTATGATTGACTGCCGGCGCGATCGATTTCGAAATAGGTTCAAAAACCAGATTGAAGGGCAGCGCCAGGAAATGCGCCAAAAAGAACAGCCAGGACATCTGCATGCCGGTTATCGTCAGCGCGTCGCCGACTGCCAGGGCCAGGCCGCAGCTGATGATTAAAGCGCCCAGATAGGCGATCAAAGCGACTACAGGATTTCCCGCAAAGAGAAACGGCGTCAGAATCAGGACCATTTGCAATGCGAAAACCGGTATGCCGGCTGCCCGGATCGGCCGGCTGCCGCAGCCGCGGATATTGACAAAGAACAAGACCAGAGAAATAACGGCAAAATATATAACAAAATCCCAATAATTGCCCATCATGAAAATGGACAGAAGAAGACCGGCCAGCCAGAGATATCCGTCGGCGGCAACCGTCCGGCAAAGGCACAGCAGACGGTCCGCCGCCCTGCGCAGCGCCGGTTCGCCGGTTACAGCCGGTTTACGGTCATCCGGCCGGCTGTATCGCGCGGCTGCCTGCAGCAAGTTCGGACGGTCGGCCAGACCGGCCAGCAAGGCCAGCAACAGGAGGACAAAGGTCAGATTGATGACATGGGCGTGCAGATCGGCAACTAAAAACGAATAAAAGGGGAATTCATGGATGGTTTTATCCGCCGTATCCGGATTATAACCGATGAATCGCGTCGAATCGGCAAACCAGTAAACCGTATCGGCATTACCGCCGATTAATCCAACCGACTGTAAGAATTTCAGAATAGCATGCCCGGGACTGTTTTCATTGTATAAAAACGCATGGCCATTGCCGGCGAAAGTGACCAGAACCGCAGACAGCAGTCCGCCGGCGGTCTGCCAGCCGGCGGCGATCTGAGGCATATGTTTTCTGGCAAAAGCGATAAAACGGCTGCCGGCTGCGTAGCTCAGAGCCAACGTGAAGGCAAATGTCGAAGCCATACCGAGATTATAAGCGATTTCCGGTCTGATACCCGTCAGATTAGCCAGAAAAGCATAGACATATTGGCCATAATAATAGTAATTGATCGTTTTGCCAGAAAACCACATATCCAGCGCCGGCAGATAATCGGTCCGCCAAAGGCTGTTCAGAAAACCGATATCCATAAATTTTTCCAAGCTGTCCAGTTCCGGTTTCAAGCCGCGGGCAAAAGACCAGATCAGCAAACCGACGCCGAACAGACTTTCGCCGGCGACGATCCGCAACATAAAACCGGGCGTTTCCAGCGGCCGGCCGATCGCTTCCCGGTTCCGGCGGAACCCCCAGGCCCCCGCGCCTGTAAGCGCCAGAACGACGAGGATGCTCCAGAGGCGAAAAGGGAGCAGCCGCAGATATGAAGCGGTCCAGAGGATAAACGTTGCCATACCCAGGCCTAAAGGTTTTGCCAGCAGATAGCCGCAGTCGCCTCCGGGAAAAAGGCGGGCGGCCAGCGGCCAGATCAGCCAGCCGACAGCCGACAGAGTCAGCCACCAGAGCAGGAAATCAATGCAATCGGCGCCAAGCAGCCACATGGAACCCAAAACCGGCAGCCCCAGGAACAAGAGCCAACTCAGCTGTTGAATGCTGCCGGCTGATTTTTTCATCAGGGACACCGATTGTCGGCTGGACAGCCGGCCGGCTGAGCTCTCTTAACCGGACTGTTTTCTTCATCCGGACAAATCGTGCGGCCGGTCAGATAAGCCGCTGTTGAAGCGGCAGCCTCGCAGCCCAAACGGACGGCGTAATTCATGCCGCGGTCTTCCGGATAGATCTGAGCCATACCGGCCAGCTTGATGCCGGAATCCGGCGTATCCATTTCCGGCATTTGCTGCGAGTAATGGCGTAAAATAACCGGCTGGGCATAACGGGTGCGCCGCAGACGCCATTCCAGAACATCGTCGGCATTGAAACTCGGGTACATGGTTGTCAGACCTTCGACAAACTGACGGTAAATGTCGCCGTCGGACTGAGTCCAGAGCCGGTCTGCGGCGTCCAGATAGCGGGACAAATAAACAATATGGCCACCGTAAGAATCCGTTCCGGTCAGACGCGTATGTTCGACGACCACCACAAAAGGCAGATCGTCGCACACCGTGGTCCAGTAATAAGGGGAAAGGCTCTGGCGAAGCCGCAGAATCAGGCATAAATCGCCTTTATAACGAATGGAACGGACTTTGCGGATATAGGAGTCCGGTAGATCCAGACTGGTCGTGATGCTGGCAAACTGACGGCCGGAAAGGGTGGCGATGACGGCATCCGCCTTGACTTCCACCGTGGCGCAATTTTCCAGAATACAGGATACCCGGTATTCCGGCCGGCCGTCGTGCATGGTTTCTTTGCTGATGTTCATGGCCGTATGTCCGTTCAGCAACTGCCCGCCCTGGCTTTTGACCGCTTCAACAAGCCGGTCGGCCAGAATACTGAAGCTGCCGCGCATATAACCTAATTTTTCGCCGCCCGAACGCTGATCGCGCGAAAGACCGCGCAGCTTGAATTTGTTCCAGATCCAGACAGCCGACACATCCTCGGCGTCCAAATCGAATTTAGACCGTAAAAGCGGACGCCAAAGGCACCGGAACGCCTGGCTGCCGCTGTTCTTTTTCAGCCATTCGGCGGCCGTTTGGTTTTCCAGATCCGTCCAATTTTTGAATCGGCCGGCTTCCAGAACCGAGATACCCGTCTTTAACCGTTGCGTTAAAGGGATAGCCTTATAGCGCAGCAAATCGGCCGGCGCGGAAAACGGATAAAGCCTGGCGCCGGAATAAAGCGCGTCATGCGGCCGGTACCAGTCTATCCGTCCGGACAAGCCGAGTTCGCCGGCCAAATCGAGCAAATAGCTGTCGCTGGTAAAAATGTGGTGATAGATATGTTCAATGCGGCTCGCACCCATGGAAAAAGACGAAACCATGCCGCCGGATTCCAGAGTGGATTCCAGCAAAACGACAGAATAACCGCGCGCCGTTAAGCGATAAGCGGCAACGAGGCCGGTCAGGCCGGCGCCGATGATGCAAACGCGAGGTTGTCGGACGGATGGTTCGGGCATGCCTCGGACTCCTCTCTGGTCAGCGAATTTGCCGGCATTCCATATAATAACGTTTCTCTCTGGCCTCGCCCAGCGAAAAAGTCTTCCGGGGCAGGACGCCGTCCCGGATCAGGCTGGGAAATAACTCCTGCTTCTTCATAGCCGGCAAAAGCAAGCCGATCTGGCCTTCTGCGGCTAAGCGGGCCGCCACGTCTTCGCCGTGAATATAGTCGATCCGCGCCGGCGTTTTCCGGACCAAATCGTCAAGAAAATCCTGAACGGCGCCAGCCGCTAAAGCTTGGCGCGGTTTACCGATATAAAGGCAGCAGCGTTCTCCGGCCGAAAGCATCGGTATGAGGAAAGCGGACGCCGCGCCGCATGAAGCCGTATCGGGAACAGCGCCGGCCGGCAGCACCTGGAAATCCTGGTCCGCAAAAAAACGGCGGGCTTGCTCAAGAAATGCTTCGGGCGTC
>CAYRWC010000080.1:0-10009 GCA_964427795.1 uncultured Oscillospiraceae bacterium
GCATAGTTATTTGTCTCACCGACAATCACATATTCCGGATCGACATCACTGAAAGTAACACCTACTTCATACAGAGCGTTGAGCAAGCCGGATTGTCCGATCACATAAGCCGTACAGCGCGGTGATTGCGACGCCACAAAATCAGCCGTCGCCAGCGCGCTGGTATAAAAATGTTCCTCGCCGACATCCAGGCCCATATTCTGCAGCTTTAACCGCAGCTCGCGTGGTGAACGTTCACTGCTGTTCGTTAGAAAAAGAAAGCGCTTCTGCTCATGCTGCAGCCATTCGACAAATTCCTTAACACCCGGTAAAATCTGTTTGCCGTGATAGATAACGCCATCCATATCGCAGATAAAACCGACTTTTGCTCTGACTATATCCATGCTCATGTTTACCTCATATTTTTAATCGTTTATTTCGCCGTTCTGCAAATCAACTCAGAACAGGATAGATGCCGCTAAAACATGCATCGCAATAATGATGACCGGATTCACCCAGCATTGCGTCCAGGCTGTCCGCTTGCAGAAAGCCCAGCGAATCGGCGCCGATCATCCGGCAGATTTCATTTAGTGAATGCTTTCTGGCTGTCAATTCCTCCACAGAAGGAATATCTGTGCCAAAATAGCATGGCCACATAAACGGCGGCGAACTGATCCGTACATGGACTTCTTTTGCGCCGACTTGTTTCAGCATATGAACAATTTTCGCGCTGGTCGTCCCGCGAACGATTGAATCGTCAACCATAACAACACGTTTGCCTTCTACGCTGGCCCGTACCGGATTCAGCTTTATCCGGACGGCAGTTTCCCGCTGGCTTTGCGTTGGTTTGATAAAAGTCCGGCCGACATAATTGTTCTTAACGAATCCTTTGCCATAAGGTATGCCGGATGCCATGCTGTATCCGATCGCCGCGTCGATTCCCGAATCAGGCACGCCGAACACCAGGTCCGCTTCAACCGGATATTGCCTGGCAAGCAGACGGCCGGCCTCCAGGCGCGCCTCGTGAACACTGATGCCGTCGATCTGGCTGTCGGACCGGGCAAAATAGATATACTCGAATATACATTTCCGGCTCTCTCGCCGGCAATTGTCGCGTAAAGAACGCAAGCCGTGCCGGTCGGCGATGACAATCTCCCCCGGCTCAACATCGCGAACATAAACCGCTCCGACAGCATCCAGAGCGCAAGTTTCCGAAGCAAAAACAACCGCGTCGCCCAAACTGCCGATACATAACGGACGAATGCCTAAAGGATCGCGTACGGCAATCAGTTTGCCCCGGCTCATAACCAGGAGGCTGTATGCACCGCGCAGCTGCCGCATCGTCAGGCTGACCGCTTCCTCAACGCTTGAACATTCAGCCCGATAACGCGCGATCAGATATGCGATAACTTCCGAATCGATCGTGGTTTGGAAAATTGCGCCTTGATCTTCCAATTCCGTACGCAACGCGACGGTATTGGCCAAATTGCCGTTATGAGCCAAAGCCAGTAATCCTTTGCTGTAGCGGGTCAATAACGGCTGTGCGTTCTCACGGACGCTTTGCCCGGTTGTTGAATAACGAACATGACCTACTGCGACCTTACCGGGTAATGCAGCCAGTCTGGCCGCATTAAAAACGTCGTTTACCAGTCCCATATCCTTGTAAAGCTGAACATCACCATGCTGATTAGCCGCTATGCCGCAGCTTTCCTGGCCGCGGTGCTGCAACGCAAACAAGCCGTAATAAACAATCGGAGCAGCATCCAGGCCTTCGGGGCCAAAGATGCCAAATATACCACACTCTTCGTGCAAAAAAACGCCTCCTTATGCCGTCCGGCAAATAAGGGGTGCCCGGTCAGACGGGTTCCACCCACTGTCCTCAACATAAAAAGTATAAATTGATTGCCAAGACCTGTCAAATAGATTTAACCAGGTTCTGACGCCGCAAAATTCGGTAATATGCCTGCATTCGGGCGGCATCCGCCGCCGTACAGGATCCCGGGCCATAACGGGCTTGTTCATAAAGTTGCGTCATGGCGAGAAAGTCAGGAAATTGGTCCGTTTTCAAGCGTTCTTCGATTTGCCTGACCGTCATGCTGGGTGAATATTGCAAACCCATTTTTATTTGAGATTCAATCAGCCGATAAAACAGACGGCGGATCTTCTGATCGGGAGCCTGGCCAAATTGCTGAGTGAAACGGCTTTTCGTCCTGCTGAGCCGTTCCTTGGTTTGATCGGCAAATCCGGGCAATAAAGATTCCATTTTGTCGGAATCCGGCTGTTTGCTCTCATAGAAACGCCGATAAAGGCGATAAATCAAATAGACAACCAAAGCCAGGACAGCCAGAACACATGCTGCAACAGCCAGATAATAAAATATTTGCTGTAAAATAATGATCCATTGGGCCGTTTCCGTCTGAGCCGGCGGCAGCTGCTGATTATCCTCCGACGGACCGGTCGTCGGCTGGGTTTCCGGTGTATTCTCGGATTGGCCGCCGCGTACCAGATGCTGGATAAGCCAACGCAAGCCAATCAATAACATTTGACCAAGCCAGGGGATCAATTCATGCAGACGCAGCCAGGGTGATAACGCTAAAAGAAGCACAACCACCAAACAACAGCACAGCAGCAGGATCCGGTTAAAACGCAAAATCCGTCTCCAGGGCTGAGTCGACAAGCCGGTAAACCGCTCCATTTGGCTGCTTAAAGATACCCAGTGCCAGCGAATCAATGCCAGCAATAAATAGATGATCCCAATATAAAAGGTTCCCTGGCCGACAAAGCTCAACTTAAGAAAATCAGCCACGATGTTCAGAACGATCAGATAGATGATAACAAACGACTGGTAAACTAAATCACTGATTCCCTGTTCTCTGTTTTGCCGTAAGCGCAGATAAAAATTTCTTAATATAATAAAGACAAGCGAAATAATCAGAATCAAACGCGGCCAGATATCCGCGTTCAAAGACGGCAAGACAGGCAGTGCCGTCGGCAGAAAGGCAAGCACCAGATTCAACAGGATAAACTGCCATATTTTCCGGCAAGCCAGTCTGACGAAAAAAGACAGGATCAACACGCCAGACAGAATAATATAGAGATCGAGCCGCCAGGCCGGTGCCAGGCGTTCAATCGGCAAGGCCAAAGTAATCATGATCAGAAGATCCTGCATCGTCTCGGTCAGCGTATCGGTCAAGGACAAGCGAAAAGGCAGACGCGGCAATCGTTTAGTCGGCATGGCGTTTCACCTCCCAGCTGAAAACCGGATACGCGGTCTCGGGCATGCGATCCTGCCGATCCATATAACGCGGTATAATCCACAAACCGTCATATCCTTGATCGAGACAAAAAGACCATGCTTGACTCAAGGTATCGCTGCAATTCAAAGAGATCATCAGCAGAACCAGATCCTGGCTGCCGGAAAGCCCGCGGCTGTTCAGAAGCTCAGCAAAATTTCCGGCAGGTTTTGTCAAATCCAGACGGCCCAACTGTTCCTGAACTTGCTGGATATGCTGAACCGATTGTCCCGATGCTACATTAATCGGCTCGCCGGTTATGATGTCACACGCATTGCTGAGAAGACCACAGGCGATTCCGTCCTGCACCAGATAGTGGCACAAAGACGCGGCAATACGGATGCCTTCCTCAATCAGAAGTTCCTCATAAAAAGCGCCGTCCGGTTCAACATTCAAAAGAATTAATACTTCCCGCGACGCGGTATACTCATGGACGTTTACTTTTAATGCACCCGACCGGGCGGTCGCCATCCAGTTTACCGATTTCAGGGTATCGAAATTTTGATACTCGCGAATACTGCGAAATTCAAAGGGATCAGGCAGCAAAGCGTGCTGCGCCAGGATCTGTCCCAGCATCTGACGGTAAGGAATATCCAACTCTTCGCGGCTGATCAAACGCGGACAAACGGTTAAAGACGACTGGCTGGCCGCATGACCGACCAGTTTTCTGGTCAGTAAAAGATCGCTGCTGACCAAATCGATACTTTTAATCGTATAATAGCCGCGTTTTTTCAGATCAACCTGCAAAGTGCGGCTGATGCGCTGGTACATGCCCAACGAAAACAAATCCTCCCGGTAATAATCATCGGTAACAGCCGCATGAAGCTTATCCGGAAAAACCAGGAAACGCGAGACCTGAAATTTAACAGTCAGCCAAGGCAACGGCAGCGCTTTGCGGCTGGTTATCACTTCGGTCATTTTTATTGACCCGCCCTCAATGCCCGTCCGCGCCGAAAATACCAGCTCAACTGTTAAATGCCGCGACCACAGCCGTTTATAAATATACCGCTGCAATAAGACCAGCGCGACAAATACAGCAATCAAACCTGCTAAAATCATCTTATTGAACCGGCTGCCAATTCTCAGAAGGCACCGGCAATGTTTCCGCTATCTGCTGCATCATTTCTTGCGCCGACTGAGTCCGGCTGCGCACATTGCCGCGCATGATCAACCGGTGCGCAAAAACCGGTATCAGCAAATCACGTACATCGTCGGGTATGGCATACCCGCGTCCCCGGATAGCTGCCAAAGCTCTCGTCCCCCGGACCAGCGCAATACTGCCGCGCGGGCTTACGCCCATGGCTACAGCGGCCTGGTTTCTGGTTTCTTCAGTCAGACGCAGAATATAATCCAGAAGAGCATCATGGAGAAATACCGATTGGATTTGTTTTCTGGCCGCCAGGATCTGCTCCCGCCGGCATACCGGCTCCAACGTCAACAGAGGATTATCGCCCATATAACGACGCAAAATCTGCATGCCTTCCGCCCGACTGGGATAGCCCAAAGGGATCTGCAGGAAAAAACGATCCAGCTGGGCTTCCGGCAATGGATAGGTTCCCTGAGTTTCAACCGGATTTTGTGTCGCGATGACAAAAAATGGTTCATCCAGTTTCTTGGTTTCGCCATCAATTGAAACTTGCTTTTCCTCCATACATTCCAACAGGCTGGACTGAGTCCGCGGCGTTGCCCGGTTGATTTCATCTGCCAAGAGAATATTGGTAAAAATCGGACCCGGACGAAAGACGAACTCGCCTGATTTTTGATGATAAAAATGAATGCCGGTTAAATCTGAAGGCAGCAAATCCGGCGTAAATTGAATTCGTTTAAAATCCAAATCAATCGAACGCGCCAGCGAGCGAGCGAGCATTGTTTTGCCGGTACCCGGAACATCCTCGAGGAGAACATGGCCGCCAGCCAAAACGGCTGTTAAAATCAAATCAATCTCTTTGTTCTTTCCCACGATAACACGTGCGATATTCTCATGAATCGCTTCGGCCATCCCTTTGACATCATAGCCGGTAAATTCTTCGCTCATATCATAATCCTCCTGTGCATAGTCTGTTCGTCATCCGGCTAAATCCCCAAATGTCAAACAAAAAGTTTAGATTTGATCGTCTATATGCACTTTTTTCATTCTACTCCTTTCTAATGAAATTGACGAGATATGAATGAAGAGCCATTCTTGCCAAAAACGGCATATTTGCTTATATTGTCTCTATGTGGCCAGATGACCATCTGCACATTACCGTTTGATGCGGGATTATTTAAAGAGGTGAATGATCTTATGAGTTGGCAGCCAAATCACGAACAGGCCTGGATGTTGCTTAAGCAATATAATGAGCAAGAAAGTCTACTAAAGCATGGTTTAGCCGTTGAAGGTGTCATGCGTCATTTCGCTGGTCTTTTTAACGATGCGGATCCTGATGTATGGGGACTTGTCGGTTTACTGCACGACCTTGATTATGAAAAGTATCCTGAACAGCATTGTACGAAAACACAAGAAATATTAACTGCGTTAAATTTGCCTGATTTATGGATCAGAGCCATTGTCAGTCATGGTTACGGTCTTTGCAGCGATGTACGCCCTGAATCGGATATGGAGAAAGTCCTGTTTACGATCGATGAATTAACCGGTTTGATAACCGCGTGCGCTTTAATGCGTCCGTCACACAGTGTAATGGATCTTGAACTGCCATCTTTGAAGAAAAAATTTAAAACAGCATCATTTGCCGCCGGCGTCAACCGGGACATCATCCGCCAAGGCGCCGATCAGATGGGTTGGGATCTGGATCGTGTCATGCAGGAAACTATCCTGGGCATGCGTGAGGTTGCTTCTGCAATCGGTTTAGCCGGTCAATGATCAACAGACTGCTCATTAGTTCTAATGGACATATTACACAAAAAAGACTGGTAAATTTTCACAGTGAAGTTCATTAAATTGTAACAATTATATAGCACATTCACGGTATAATATAGGTATAAACAATCTGGACCGGCAATTATCGTTCAGCTGACTGTGGCGGTACCCACAATAAAAATACCGATTTGTTACTTTAAACCTGGTTCAGTAGGTCTTGTTGCGTAACGGCCATCCGTATTTTTATGGTACGGATAGTAGAAAAACGAAAGGAGTTCATGCGGCAGTTTTTGACGGAAGCATCAGATCAAAATACAACAGAATATGATTTTTGTTTTATTCTTCTTATGTCTTCAGGCATGAGCAAAAGCTGAACGATTCACAAATGCCGGTTATTCTCAATCAGGACAATTCATGAACACCAATACAAGATCAAGGATCAATGCCAATTGAATTCACAATTTCTAAAAGACATAAACTGAGGGGGCTTTACATACATAGCCCCCTCTTCTTTTATTTTTTCATAATGAATGTTTATTGTTCAGCTATCGAGTCGGAAACGGTTGAATCAGATAGACGACAATGTAAACTTAACGGTGGCCCAATCGCCTGAAAAACCTGATCAGCCAGCTGTGTGATTTCCGTTCGGTCATGAGATACAAGGATGATCGGCTTATCTTCGGCAATACGGCGAATTAACGGATATATCCGCTCTTTAAGAACCTCATCCAATCCCTGAAAAGGTTCATCAAGTAAAAGTAAGTCACAGTCATAAGCCAACGCTCTGGCTAAAGCAATCCTTCGTTTCATGCCGCCGCTTAATTCCGCCGGATACTGCTCGGCTTGCTGATCGAGATCCATATGTTTTAACCAGGTTAAAGCCAGTGCTTTATTTTGCAAAACCAAATTCAAATTTTCAAAAGCTGTCATCCAGGGAAGCAATCGGTCTTCTTGAAACACTATGCCGATCCGGTCGCGCTTCAATCCCTCTATCTTGCCTGCATCAGGCTGCAGCAATCCGGCCAGAATATGAAGTAAAGTCGATTTACCGCAGCCGGATGGTCCGGTAATCCCCATAATTCCGGTTTCCGGAAGAGTCAGGCAAAAATTTTGCAAGACGTCCAACGAGCCAAATTTTAGTGTGACATGATCCATATTAACGGCCACGTTCTATTCCTCCTCCAGATCGTCCCGGAACGTCACGATGGCCATGACGCTGAAAATATCGGTTTGCCCGGCGAAAAACCAGAATAAGCAAATATTCGAGGAGCAGGCTCAAAAGAACAACAACGCCTGTATAAGCCAGTAAATCGGCAGTTTCCAGATAAATCTTCGCATCATACAGTTTGCCCCCCAAAGAGAGCGCGGGACGACTGAGAACCTCAGCGGCTATTCCCGCCTTCCACCCTAAACCCAAACTGGTCGTTGCTGCCGCGATAAAAAAGGGTGAAACAGAAGGTATGTAAATTGTTCGGATGATTTGCCCGGACGATAAACGAAAAACATAAGCCATTTCTAAAAATTGCTGGTCGGTTTTACGTATCCCTTCGGCAACGTTCGACCATACAATCGGCAAAACCATCAGAAAAACAATGAATATGACAACACGACCGCTGGACATCCATACCAAAGCAAGAATAATGAAGGATGCCACCGGTGTTGAACGAATCGCGCTTATCGCCGGATAAAAGAAACGGTCCAGCCAGGAAATCTTAACCGTCAAAACAGCAAGAATCGTACCGACAAGAATGCCCAGCAGGTAACCGGCCTGGATTCTCAGGAGCGAATAACCGGCAGCCTGCCAAAAAGGAACCGTAACAATCAGCTTGATTAAGCTATGAAAAACCTGCGCAGGTGACGCCAAAAGCAGGTCTTGATTTGTCAGCCAATAACAAAACTGCCAAACCAAAAGCCATATCAAGCTGATCGGCACCCAACGCATATGGCATAACCAGGTTTTTTTACCTTCTGTAACATGCTGGCGGTTATGATAATAGACCCGGTTCTGCCGATGCTCCATCTGTTTGTGATCCTCCCGACTGTCCTTGCATACTTAACGGCTCAGAATTATCAGGGAATAAGGTAGAATCCATCATCCGGAAGCTTGCCGCCTACCGATTTGGCATTAGCCTTAAAAAGGATCTCATAAAAAGGCTGCAGAACATTCTTCATAGCCGTACCCTGCATAAAGACAATATGGCAATTCGGGATTGCTTTGGCGGCAAGTGAAGCATCGGCCATAATCTTATACTGAGCAATTAAGGTCCCGGCGGCTGCAGTCTGTTCATTGACATAATCTGTTGAAGCTTTATATTCTTCCAGAAAGGAATTGACTGCTGCCGACTGATTTTGAGCAAACGTCGAAGTAACGACCAGACAGCCCATAGCCAGTTCGCTGTCTGAACTATCCTGATGAATTTTTTTCCATTCGGATGTTAAGTCCAAAGCAATGCGCATGTCCGGATTCTTATTCAAAACGCTGGTTACAAAAGGTTCCGGAAGCATGACCAAATCTACTTTGCCGGCAGCGGCTAAAGTGGCCAGTTCTTCGTGTTCGGCTTTATAGGTTATCTGTGGCGGCTGAGCCAGATTGCTCTGGGACAGCAGATCGTTCAACACATATTCCGGAACCGCGCCTTGTCCGCTGGCTGTCAGTTCACGGCCGGATAGATCGGCCAGACTATGGACCCGATCACCTTTTTCCAAGATATATAAAACACCTAAAGTATTGACGGCCAACATACGGATGCTTTGATTGGTTTTTTGGTACAGCACAGCCGCCAGATTGGTCGGTAAGGCTGCAATATCTGCTTGTCCGCTGCTGATCTGGGCTACAATGTCATCCGGCGAACCGGTTAAATTGAACTGATAGTCATTTTTTGTTTTTTTTGCATCCTGATCAGACATCAGCTTGACCAGCCCCATACCTGTCGGACCTTTCAAAGCGGAAATACGAATCGTCGTACGGACAGATTCCGTATTTTCAGTCACTGCCGGCGAGCAGGCGGCTAAAGATAACGCGACAACCCACAATGCCAGAATAATCAGCGGGCCTGCCTTTCTTAATCTCATATCATTCCCCTTCTTTCCTTGTCCTGACCTTTTAATCCGGTCACCCAATAGTTGTTCTTGGTCTAACATAGTACAGGCCGAGGATGATGTCAAATGCCAATGTTACAGCTTTTACCGGCCGCACTGTTTCATGCCGGCCCAACTGGGCAAGTCAGAGCGTCAGTGACAGACCCGGAAAAGCCACCGGATGGATGGTGTGTTCCACTTTGGGATCAAATCCCGACAAATGCCGATCACTCAGCATCATGCCGCGCTGAATGCTGAAATAACCATAGCGATGCCTGATACCGTCGATAGCTTGTTCAAGGTCTTTCTGCCTCTGGTACTCATCGGGTCGGCTGAAAAAGGACAGCTGCATCCCCTCTGCAGCAGTCACCAGATCACATCCCCGGACTCCCAGACTGCGGATCGGCCGTTCCCAAGCCCAATGCCGCAAAAAAATGGCCATTGCCTGCCTCAGGATATCGCTGGCCAGATCCGTTGTCGTGTTCATTTTTTGCTGCCTTTCTATGGATTGCAGCTTATTGTCGCGTATATATATTTGTACAGTTGCGCATCTGAGGCCATACTCTCTCAAACGGGCAGCGACATTTTCCGATAGAACCGTCAATACCAAACGAACATCCTCCGGCGTCAGCAAATCGCGCGGTGTCGTTGTGCTGTTGCCTACAGATTTGATGACGTCGCGAGCATCAGATTGCTGCACCGGCGTCATATCCTGGCCGCTGGCGTAATACCACAGGGTTTCGCCCCACTTGCCCAGCAAATAACGCGCATCCTCCAAGCGCATGGCTGCCAAAGTGCCAAT
>CAYRWC010000081.1:0-10003 GCA_964427795.1 uncultured Oscillospiraceae bacterium
ACGGCATATTTCATACCGGCCTGCTTGGCTGCTCTGGCCCACTGCCGGGGATCAAACAAGGTTGGGTTGAAGGCGTCGAAATAAGGTTGATACTCGGGGATATCGATTTTTTCGACCGAGCGGACCCATTCGCCGCGCGCCGGTATCGCGTAAAGCCCCCAATGAATAAACAACCCGAAGCGAGCATCCTGGAACCAACGGGTCCGTTCCTGTCTTATCTCATATTGATCCATAATAAACCTCCTGTTACTCCGGACGATGCCGGCCGGATTATCATTTTCTGCCGCGCAGGCATAATACCCATGATTGCATTGTACCGTTTTTACCCTATAATTGAGATGGACAAATCTAAGCAGAATTTGTATAAATCAGACAGGCGATAAAAGCAATGATAAAGAATGATCAGCTGGTCGTACAAAATTTTTTGGCTCAGGTTCAGGTACAGGTGCTCAACTGGGGGTATCTGACAGTCTGGCCGGAATGGCAGTATCTAGATTATGTACCCAATTATAATAAATTCTATTTTATTTGCGCCGGAGAAGCCAGTCTGACGATCGACGGGCATGAATACACACCGCAAGCCGGCCAATGGTTCTGGATGCCCAGAGGCGTACGGCAATCCTATACGGCGACGCGAAAAGACAACCTCTTGACCAAATACTGGTGTCATTTCACGGCGATGGTCGGCGACGTGGATCTGGCGCAGCTGCTGGACATCCCGCATTTTGTCCGGGTTTCGGATTCCGGATCGGTTGCCGCCAAATTCGAACGGCTGCTCCAAAGCTGCGGCAGCGATCAATTCGCCGCCCCGTTATCGATCAAATCCGCCCTGTTGGATCTGATCGCCGACTATCTGAATCTCGCCGGCAGCGCTCAGCTTTCACTGCCGGCTTCGCCGCTTGGCGGCAAGCTGCAGCAGGTTGTCCAATACATCGACCGCAATCTGGATTGCGCCATGACCGTGGATAATCTGGCCCGGATCGTCCATTTACATCCCAACTATTTCAGCCGGATTTTCCGCAATCACCTGGGTCAATCGCCGATCCAGTACATCAACCGGCGGCGGATCGATAAAGCCGGCATCTTGATTCTGACCACGTCGGCCACCTTGTCGGAGATTGCCCGCCAAGTCGGCATTCACGATATATACTACTTCTCCAAGCAATTTAAAGAGCAAACCGGCTACGCGCCGTCGGAATACAGACGGCTTTACCGGTTTTAAAACAAGGTCGGCAAAACGAAGGCCATAATGACTTGAAGCAGTAAAATAGCCGGAATGCCCCATACAAATGCCGGATGCCTGGTTTTATGGCGAAAAAGGCCCATGCCGGCCCAAATGCCGGCCGAACCGCCGCATAGGGCCAATCCAAAGAACACTTTCTCCGGGATCCGCCGCTCATGGCGGCGCGCTTTTCTTTTATCCCAACCCATCAAGATCAGCGACGCCCCGTTTATAAACAGCAAGTACGGGATCAGGAAAGCAACGATCTGCTGTTCCGTCATGGACGCAAGGCTACCGGAATATAGGCCGGACATTTTTGTTCAACAAACCGGATTTGCAGCCGGGCGAACCGCGGCAAGCCTTTTTCCAAAGGGATCTCCGGCCAGCGGTCGCCGATCAGCGGTTGGGCATACCGGATGAATTCGTCGGTGACGTCCAAGCCGTCGTCCGATATCCAGGTTTTGGGTAAAAAACGTTCGGAATTGGCGACAGTTCGCAGATCGACCTTGTCATAGCGAACCCGGTAGACATCGCCCGGTTCGCGCAAGATTGTCGCCATATAGCCGGTGCCCGAGGTCTGAGCGATATCTACGGCTTTTGCGCCCACTTCGTAAGCTTCTTCGATATCCGTCACCGAACGGTAAATGGAAGCCGACCGCTGCAAAACGCCGGGGACCTGGCCGGTAGCTTGACCGCGAGCCTTCAGGCCGACCCGGTTCAGATAATTGACCACAACCTGGGCGGCCGATATCTGACTGGCGCCGTACTCAATATGTCCGAATCCGTCGCGGGCCGCGCCGATCGTTCCCACGTCGAAGCCTTCGTTAACGACCACGATGCAGCGGCCGGTCTGCATAAGCGACCGGTTTACCGCCTCGGCCATCGATTCCAGATTGTGGCCGGCTTCGGCAAAATAAAGCTGCAGCGGCCAATTCCGGTCCGGATCCGCCAGACGCGACGCCGCTGTAATAAAACCGGACCGGCGGCCCATGGCCTGCCAGACCGATACGCACTCCGATACCGACATCCCCCGGTTTTCTTCTTCCGTATCCTGCAGGATGCTGGCCCAGTAACGCGCCGTGCTGCCATACCCCGGCGTATGGTCGATGATGGTTCGCGCTTCATCGCCCACATCGTTGTCAATGGTCTTTGGAACGCCGGTTACCACAATATCGAGACCGCGTTCACGCGCCAGCCTGGATACCTTGTCGGCCGTGTCCATCGAATCATTGCCGCCGATGTAGAAAAACCAGCCGATCTGATGCGCGCGCAGGACTTCGACGATCCGTTCGAAATCCTCCTGTTGATTTTGGCCCAGTTTATAACGGCATGTACCGATCGCGCCGGAGGCCGGGGTTTGTTTCAAACGAGCCAGTTCGGCCGGATCCTGAGCATCCAGATCAACGAATTCTTCGCGTAAAATTCCCTCGACGCCGTGCCAGGCCGCATATAACCTGCCGATGCTTTCGGGATAGTCCCGGCAGCGGTCGATCACTCCGGCCAGCGACGCGTTAATGACCGGTGAAGGCCCTCCCCCCAATGCAACCAATGCGTTTTTCTTCTGCATATGATCCTCCTGCCTGCGGCAATTTACGGTTAATTAGTTTCGTCGTTATTATACCAAATCACCGTGGGCTGCCAAGGGCATTCGGGTAATTTGCCCGCTGCTCGCGCCAGACCTGCTCGAAAACATCATCCGGCCGGACCGGCGGCGAGTAATTCATCAAGAATGCCCGGCACCTGCCTCGGATCCGCCGGTAATCATAACAATCTTCATTAAAATAATCTTCTTCTGTTATGTGGTTTCGCCAATATAAAGCTCGCAGGGAAGCAAATCATGCCGTATAGCCGGTTGATTCACTTCTGCCCGGGCCGTTCCGGCCATCCCCGTTTTCTCTTGATCGCGCCTGGTCCGGGCGCAGCTCAGGATTTCTATAAGCCGCTGGCAGGCCAAGCGGCCGACCTCCTGCAGCGGCTGGCTGATACAGGTCATGGTCGGCGTGCACAAGGCGCTGATGCCAAGATTATCCAGCCCGATAACGGCAATCTGCCGGGGTACCGGAATCTGCCGCAGCCCTAAAGCCCGGATAGCGCTGAGAGCTTGTATATCCGATGCGGCAAAAATACTGTCAATCGTCGACTGAAAGGTTCGCAGCAGGTTAAAGGTGATCCGGACGCCGTTTTCATCGTTCATGCTGCTGTCAACGATTCGTTCCTGCGGCAATTCAACATTAGCTTGTTTCAGGGTCTGCCGGAATCCCTCCAAACGGTCGCGATGGATAGCCAAAGTCTGGTCGCCGACCAGAATCAACGGTTTTTTCCGTCCGGTTTCCAATAAATGCTGAGCAGCCAGTCGGCCCAGCATGAATTGGTCGACCGTTACGGACGGCAGGCGATCGGTCTGCCGGCGCACGAGCTGGCAAACCGGCACCGATTCGGGCAGCCAGTCGGCCGGCGACGCCTGACCGCGACAGGATGTTGCGATCAGCAAGCCGTCGGTCTGGCGTTGAATCAGCATCTGAGCTAATTGTTTCTCTTGCTCGGGATTTTCATGCGAATGCGCCAAAAAGAGCTGATAACCTTGCCGAACGGCTTCGGTCTCGGCGCCCAGGACGACCGCCGGAAAAACCGGATTAGTTATGTCGGGCACGATCAACCCGATCGTTCGGCTGGATCCTTCTTTAAGACTTTGCGCCAGAATGCTGGGAATATAATTTAAACGCTCCGCAGCCTGCTTGATCTGTTCCATCGTTTTCTGACTAACCGGAATTTTACCGCTTAGCGCGCGCGATACCGTACTGGGTGAAACGCCGCAAGCCAGAGCGACATCCTTGATCGTAGCCTGGCGGTCAGACATGCTCCGCCACCTTACTGCCGTCGACCGGCGGTTTGCCGGTCCGGGAGCCATGCATCGGCAGCGACAAATTCAACTTTGTCAGCTCTGCTTCCAGTTCGCTCAAATTCTGATACTTAAAACGCGGTTGATGATCCGCCGTCCTATCGTCCACAAAAACCTCCCCTGCCAAATCGGTTGTTTTCCGTTTTTTATCTGATTTGTCTGTTTTATGCAGTTTATCATGAAGCGATTTTCATTGCAATCGATTGCGCAATCGATTGTTTTATATCAGTAGGCAAAATTTACACTTAACCAAATAAATACACAAAAGCGCAATATAAATCGCAAACAGATACATTGAACAAAATCTGTCGACTAAAGGCGATAATTCCATGATATGCTTGAAATGGTTAACCGTGATCGTCCGTCAAAATTACCTGTCGATCACACCGGCTTTATTTTATCATAAAACCAATATTTTAGCGAAAGGCTGGCAATATCATATGTCTGACTCATTACCCCGTTTAAATCGTCAATTGGCTGCGGCCATAAAACCCTTATCGGCCCCCGCGCCCGTAAAAGTCGTTCAATTCGGCGAGGGTGTATTTTTACGCGGTTTCGTCGACTGGATCTTTTATACCTTAAATCAACGCGAATGCTTTCACGGTTCCATTGCCGTCGTTCAGCCGATCGCGCAGGGTCGCGTCGATGAACTGCGCGGGCAGGACGGTCTTTACACCTTATATCTGCGCGGCATCGAGCAGGGTCAAACCCGCCGGGAACGGCAAATTATCGATGTCATCAGCCAATGCGTAAATCCCTATGCCGATTTTGACTGTTATCTGCAATTGGCGGAAAATCCCGACCTGCAAGTTGTCGTTTCCAATACGACGGAAGCCGGCATAGCCTGGCTGCCGGGTTGTTCTCTGCAAGACCGGCCGGCGGCTTCATACCCGGCCAAACTAACGCAATTTCTTTACCATCGCTATCTGACCTTTTCCGGCGATCCGGCCAAAGGGCTCATTCTGCTGCCTTGCGAACTGATCGACCGCAATGGCGATCACTTACGCGATTACATTCTCCGTCACGCCGCCGAATGGAACCTGCCGGATGCCTTCACCATCTGGCTTAAGAACAGCTGCCGCTTCTGCAATACGCTGGTCGACCGTATCGTCACCGGTTTCCCGCGGAATGAAATTGCCGAATTGCAAGCTGAAGCCGGTTATCAGGATGATTTTTACGATACGGCCGAGTATTTCCACCTTTGGGTTATCGAAGGGAAACAGGAATCCGTCTTGCCTTTCGCCGAAGCAGGTCTGAACGTGATCTGGACCGATAATCTCGCCCGCTACCGCGACCGCAAGGTCCGCGTTTTAAACGGATTGCATACCGCCTCCTTTGCCGCCGCGCTGCTCAGCGGCGTGGAAACGGTCGGTGCCGCGCTGACCGATCCGGACATTCACGAATATATGACGCAAACGCTCTACCGCGAAATTATCCCCACGCTTCCGCTCAGCCGCCAGGAATCGGAGCAATACGCCGCCGCCGTGCTCGAACGTTTTGCCAATCCCTTCATCGAGCACCGTTGGATATCGATCGCCTTGAATTCCATATCGAAATTCAAAGTTCGCGTCTTGCCGTCCTTGCTGGCTTATGGTCAGCAACAAAAAGCTCAGCCGCAGCATCTGTGTTTTGCCTTTGCCGCTTTACTGCTCTTTTACCGCGGTATCGCCGATGCAAAACCGACTGACGATCAGGCTATTATCGATATTTTTGCTTCAGCCTGGGCAGCTTGCGACCCAACGTCGGCCGACAGTCTTGATCAACTGGTCCGCACGCTGCTTGGCCGCACTGAATTATGGGAACAGGATTTAACGCTGATCCCCGGGCTGACCGGCCTTGTCGCCGAACAGCTGGGCAAGCAGATCAACCTGGGCATGCGAGAGGCGGTGCGGCAGCTTGACGCCTGAAACAACAGACTCGGTCGTCCCCATCATTCTTGATCCGGCCGTTCTCCGGGATAGCCGCAGCATTCTGCAGATTCATCCGGCAGATAACGCCAGCGTGCTCGTCGGTCCGCCAATCGGCGGGCTGCCGACCGGCCATAAAGTCGCTTTGCGGGCCATCCGGTCGGGCGAGAGCATTATCAAATACGGCGATCCCATCGGATTTGCCAGCCAGGATATTGCCGCCGGCGAATGGATCCATACGCACAATCTGAAAACCAGCTTAAACAATGCGGATTTTTTATCGGGTCAGGTGCAAAAAGCAACCGATCCGGCTGTTGATCCGCACCGTACCGAGTCGGCCGCATCCGAAAATCATCCGGCCAACACCGGGTTTTTCAACGGATATTGCCGTCCGGACGGACAAGTCGGCCTGCGAAACGAAATCTGGATTATCCCGACAGTCGGCTGCGTCAATAAAACGGTCGAGCATCTGGCCCGTTATGGCCAGGCGCAGATCGCGGCCGGCATCTGGCCCGGAATCGACGGCGTTTATGGTTTTACTCATCCGTACGGCTGTTCGCAATTGGGGGACGACCATAACAAGACGCGGCAGATTCTGGCCGATCTGGCCCGTCATCCCAATGCCGGAGCGGTCCTGATCGTTGGTCTGGGCTGTGAAAACAATCAGATAGACGGCTTGAAAGCTGAGATCGGCAGTTACGATCCCGATCGCATCGCCTTTTTTGCTACTCAGGAAGTCGATGATGAAGAAGAAACCGGGCATGAATTACTCGGAAAACTGGCGGAATATGCCAGGCAGTTTGTCCGCCAGCCCTGTTCTTGCGATAAACTGGTCGTCGGACTCAAATGCGGCGGTTCCGATGCCTTTTCCGGACTGACGGCCAATCCGCTGCTCGGTCGGTTTTCCGATTGGCTGACTGCCGCTGGCGGTTCCACCTTGCTGACCGAAGTTCCGGAAATGTTCGGCGCCGAGCATTTACTGCTCCGACGGGCTGCCGATCCTGATGTTTTTCAGCGTCTGGACAAACTTTTCGCCGATTTTCGCACGTATTATACCCAGCACGGCCTGCCTGTATATGAAAATCCGTCGCCCGGCAATAAGGCCGGCGGGATAACCACGCTGGAAGAAAAATCGCTGGGCTGTACCCAGAAAGCCGGCAGCTCGCCGATTGTCGACGTTATCCGCTACGGCAGCCGGATCCGCAAACCTGGATTGACGATTCTTGAGGGTCCCGGCAACGACATCGTCGCCAGCACCGCTCTGGTGGCGGCAGGCGCTCAGATCATTTTGTTTACAACCGGCCGCGGCACGCCGCTCGGCAGCCCGGTGCCCACGTTGAAAATTTCCTCAAACACGATGCTGGCCGGAAAAAAGCCACATTGGATCGATCTGGACGCCGGACAGGTTTTATTAAGTCCGGCCAAACGGGAAGAAACGGATCAACAATTGGTCAATCTGGTTATAAGAATCGCTTCCGGTGAAATCCAGGCCCGCAATGAGACGAACGATTATCGGGAAATAGCTATTTTTAAAAACGGCGTAACCTTATAATAGAGCGGCAGTATACCGTTACTTTATCAGATTGCTAAGCGGCCGGCCCGACAGACAACGCAGCCGGTCACCGGAAAGAGGTTGAGCATGAAAACATTTTTAGACCGGGATTTTCTTCTTCAGACGCCGACGGCGCGATCGCTGTATCACGAAACAGCCGCGTCGCTGCCGATCTGCGATTTTCATTGTCATATCGACGCGGCGGTTCTGGCAGCCAATCGGCCGTTTCGCGATCTGACCGAGGCCTGGCTGGGCGGCGATCATTATAAATGGCGCGCCATGAGGCTGGCCGGCGTGCCGGAAAGGCTGATCACCGGCGCGGCGGATCCGGAAGAAAAATTTCGCGCCTGGGCCGCTGTCATGCCGAATTTAATCGGCAATCCGCTCTACCACTGGACCCATCTCGAATTGCAGCGCTATTTCGACATCGATCAGCCCCTGACTCCGGCTAGCGCGGCCGCAATCTGGCAAAAAGCCAACGATTGCCTGGCCCGGCCGCAATGGCGTCCGCTGGAGCTACTCAACCGGCTGAAGGTTCGCATTCTTTGCACAACCGACGACCCGCTGTCCGATTTAAATGATCACGCCGCGTTGGCCGGATTAAACAGCCATCTGGAAATCCGCCCCGCATACCGTCCCGACCGTTTCCTGCGTATTCTGCAGCCGGATTATCCTCAGCTGATCGCTCAGTTAGCTGCCAAAAGCGGTCCCGATACCCCTATTCCGGATACCATCGCCGGCTTGGCTGCGGCTTTGCGGCAGCGCGCCGTCTTGTTCCATCAACGCGGCTGCCGCTTATCCGATCATGCCCTGGATACTCTGCCTATCCGGCCGGCTCCGCAGGTATCGGCAGACTCGCTTTATCGCCGGCGCCTGAACGGTGAAATCCTGACACCGGAAGAAGCAGCCAGCTTTCAATATGCTCTGCTCAGTGAATTAGCGGCTATTTATAAGGAACTCGGCTGGACGATGCAGCTCCATATCGGCGCGCTGCGTAATACCAGCAGCCGGTATTATGACCTTTTAGGACCGGATACCGGTTTCGACGCCATTCAGGATCAGCCGATTGCCGGCCATCTGGTGCAGTGGCTGAATGATTGCCAGACAAACGGCCGATTACCGAGGATTCTCCTCTATTCCCTCAATGCCAAAGATAATATGACGTTAGGCTCCATAGCCGGAACTTTCGCTCATGACGGTGAATCTGCCTGGGTCAATCTGGGACCGGCTTGGTGGTTTCACGATCAGAAAGACGGCATGGTCTTGCATTTGCAGCAATACAGTCAAGTTGGCGTATTGGCCAATTACATGGGGATGACGACGGATTCACGCAGTCTTTTGTCGTATACCCGCCATGAATATTTCCGGCGGATCCTATGCAATCAGCTGGGCGAATGGGTTGAAAACGGCGAATATCCCATGGATCGGGCAGCGCTGGATCATCTGATCGATCGGATATGCTGGAGCAACGCCAGCCGTCTCTTTACCTAATATTCTGACTGTACGGTCAGGCTTTACGGCCGGAACTTAAAGCGGGCTTTCCGCGCGACAAGCGGATTGTCCGCTTTAATTCGCTGGGCGAGACACCGTGTACTTTATGGAAAACGCGGCCGAAGTGCGTCACATTCGTATAACCGACGGCCATGGCTATAACCGAGATTTGCGTTTGTCCGGCCAAAAGGCGCTGTTTGGCTTCCTTAACCCGCACCAGATTGATATAATCCGGCAAATGCATACCCGTTTCCTGATGGAAACACCGGCTTAGGTAGTACGAGCTGACAGCAAACTGCCTGGCCAGATCAGACAAGGCCAGCGGTTCGGCGTAATGATCGTGTATATAACGCGTAATGCCGGCAATCCAGGCTTTGCGGCCCGGCAGCAGTGTTTCCTGCTGACCTGTCCGCCGGTCATGGCAGCGGTAGATCAGGATCAGCAGCTGAACTAGTGCCGTCCTGACCATAGCCTCATACCCTTCCGATTCCTCACGCAGCTCGCGCACAATGTCAAAAAGAAAACGTTCCGCGCGTTGGCGCAAACTATCCGGCATATGCAAAACATAATGGTCGGTTTGAAAAATATCAAACAAAGGCAGGCCTACCGCCGATAGCTCGGATTCAATCAAACGGCGGTCAAATTCGATGACGATGCGTTCATGCTCAGGCCGGTCGCTTTCCAGGCTTTTGTGGAGCTCGCCGGCCGGAATCAGGATCATCTCGCCTTTATTGACCGTATAGATGCCGTCCCGGACCAAATAGTCCCGCGAACCGTTGAGCAGATAATAAAGCTCATAACGGTCCTGATGCATATGCGGCGACATGATATATACGGTTGAGCGCCTAATGTGGTCTACCTTCAACAGCTCGCCGTAATATTCGAATAAAATTTGCCCGACCGGCATGATCCTTCATCCTCCCGCAGCTGGC
>CAYRWC010000082.1:0-9917 GCA_964427795.1 uncultured Oscillospiraceae bacterium
TTTGTGAGGGAGAAAAAAGAAGAACGTCGGTCAACAGGATTGATACTTCTTTCCACATACCCTTTTCTTTCAAGCGATTTCAAATCAACGCTGATTGATATCTTGACCCTGTGGAATGACGGACTGCAAAAGGGAATTGACAAAGAAAAACTTGAAATCGTAAAAACAGTCATGTCCCAAATGGCAAATAACGCGTTGGAACTTACACGAGGAGAGTAAGATGGCAAAAACGGTCAAAAAACCAAATCTGGTTCTGGTATCCATCATATATTTGGCGGGCATTTTTATGGGCGCCATTGATACCGGCATTGTAACTCCGGCCCGCACCCTGATTCAAAGCAATTTAGGCGTAAACGACCAGACGGGCATCTGGATGATAACCATTTACACTTTGGCATACGCCGCCAGTATTCCCATTATGGGCAAACTGGCCGACAAATTCGGCAGAAAGTACATCTATCTGACCTGCATTTCCTTATTTGGCATCGGCTCGCTTTTTTGCGGAATTGCCCAGAACTTCGGCGGTTTTACACTGCTGCTTGCTGCCCGTGTAATCCAGGCTGTCGGCGGCGGCGGTATACTGCCCATTGCCACCGCGGAGTTTGGCACCAGCTTCCCAGAAAATAAGCGTGGCATGGCGTTGGGCCTTGTAGGCGGTGTGTACGGTATTGCCAACATTTTCGGCGCTTCCGCCGGCAGCCTTATTCTGGACATCTTCGGTCAGAACAACTGGCAGTTTATATTTTATGTCAACCATGGAAATGCCCGACCTTTCCTCAATGACCAAAATGGAAATCAATATGAGCGATGATTCCGATTATGAGATGCCCGACGATTTGATCAAGCTGATGCAGAACTCGGATGTCACCACCATTACCGCCAATGCCGTAACCCTTGCGGAGCGGATGTTTGCCGAGATGACGCCGGAAGTAATCGATAAAATTCAAAACGGGATCGGCAAAGGAATCGACGGTATTGCCGCCGGCAAAACTCAAATTGAAGACGCCGTCAAGCAGATGGAGAAGGGCGAAACCGGCATCGCGCAGGGAATAACCGGCATGGAACAAGCGATAAAGGAGCAGAAGGCTGCCCTCGAACAGCTGCAAATGATATCAAAAATGTTTGCGCAAATGGGCAATCCTGCCTTGCCTCCGACGATGACTATCGCGGATATGATCCCTGCCAATATCAAAGCTTCCATTCCGCAGCCCGCTTTGGCTGAGCTGGCAAAGCTGAAGTCAACCAAAGATCTTAATGCGAAAATAACAGAGCTCCAGAGCGCGATCAGCATGCTGGAGGGAAAGATCGCAGACAGTAAAAAGAAGCAGGCCGAAATGGGCACATCTGTGACCGCGATGAAGTCGACTCTGGCTGAAATGGATGATTTGTCAAACAAAATGACCATCCTGAAGGATGCTGTTCCCGGCGCTTTTGAGACCGCAAAAGAAAATTATACGGCGGAGATCATCAAGAAAGAGCCGCAGATAACAGAGTCCTTCCAGTCCACCTTGAACGGCGGCTATAAAAACGTCTACCTCACCTCTGCTATCGCCGCGGTACTTGCACTGCTGGTACTGGTGTTCTACCGTAAAAAGAAAATCGTATAACAGAAAATCCGTTTAATAGACAGCAACAGCTCACTTTCACCGGTGGGCTGTTGTTTTTCAACCCGCAGGGGCGCTCACTGATCTATTTCTCCGAGGTCTTCAACAGGATCGGGTCGCCGAAAATTACTGACAGGCTGCTGTTGCCGGCGATCAGCTCACGGCTGACGTCGCAGCCGAACCAGTTGAATAGCCGGCGAGCCGGGCTATCCGCAGGTTCATCCGCGTTGATGATGACATAAGCCTGGGTAATATAGGCATAGCTGGCATCGGCGAGCGTTTCCGTTTTCGGCGCGACACCGTCAATGGAAAACAACATCAGTTTGGGATCGCTGAACTCCATGTCCACATAAGACATGATATTGAAACCGATGGCGTAGGGATCTTCAATCACGGTATAAGTGATGTCGCTCATCTCGTCCGACATTTGCAGATCGAGTGAGGCGAAATCGGGGATGTCCTCGCCTTTCCAGACGAGATCTTCAAAGAATCGCTGGCTGCCGGACTGGTCTTCGCGGTAATAAGCATTGATCTTGTGATCCGGGCCGCCGAGTTCGTTCCAGTTAACGATATCGCCGCGATATATGCCTTTGATCTGCTCCTTCGTCAGGTTTTTCACCGGATTAGCCGAGTTACCCAGGAATACCAGGCCATCACAGCCATAGAGGCGCATCTCCACATCGACACCTTTTTCATAAAGGTATGCTTTTTCCTCCACTGTCGGGGCAATGCAGAGAATGAGATCAACGGTGCCGTCAGCCAGATTCAGCCACGCCTGGTGCGTTTTCGAGCAGATCGGCTCAGGGCCTTGCAGTCCGTACTGCCTGACAAACAGATCATAGAGGGCGGCGGTAATCGGGATACGAGCCGTGGAGCTGTCGAGCAAGGGGAAGGATGCGGGCAGCTCGTCAGACGGTATGAGTGTGGATGTCGTTGGAACCGGTGTCGGTTCCGTTTTTGTTGTTGTGGGCGCCGCTTCAGTTGTCGTCGTGGAAGGCTTTACGGTACTGGTCGGTGTACTGGTCGGCGTACCGGTTGTCGAGCCGGTTGTTTCGCCATGCGGTATACAGGCATCTAAACAAAAAACAATGGCGATTATTAATGAGATACAGCAAATCAACTTAAACGCGTATGTTTTCATGGTGACACCTCATTCGGGCTGTTTACCAAACATCAAAGAATTGAAACGCCATATAAATCATGCGCATATTGAAATATCTCTCATACAAATAGTATAACAGTTTGTTGAGAAGTTATTTGAAAAGTTTTTCCTAATGTGTTATGAATTAAATACTACTTAATGAGGAAATAATTCGATGAATAAAATACAATTCGGTATGCCGACCTTAATTGAAGTGAAAAGCCTCGAAGCCGGAGCCGGACTCTGCAAAGAGCTTGGCCTGCGGTTTATTGAGCTGAATATGAATCTGCCGGAATATCAGGCGGATAGGATTGATGCCGGTGAATTTGCCGAAATTGCTCGGCGATACGGGATCTATTACACGATCCATCTTGATGAAAACCTGAATCCGTGCGATTTCAACAGAAAGGTAGCGGACGCTTATGCGGATACCGCGCTGCGGACAATAGAGCTTGCGAAGCAACTCTGCGTTCCGGTCTTGAATATGCACCTGTCAAAAGGCGTGTATTTCACTTTGCCGGAGAAGAAGGTCTATCTGTTTGATGAATACATCGATGTTTACCTCAATAAACTGATCGCTTTCCGCAACCGCTGCGAAAAGGCGATTGGCGAAGCCGATATACGAATTTGCGTTGAAAACGCCGATGGCTACAACAAAGAATTCCTGCAAAAGGGACTCGCCTTCCTGCTTGAAAGCAAGGTATTTGCGCTGACTTTCGACATCGGGCATAACGCCGGAATCGGCGGGGGCGACGAGAAAATCATCATGAAACACAAGAATAAGCTCTGCCACATGCATATGCACGACGCGAAAGAAAAGAGCAGCCACCTGCCGCTCGGCGCCGGCGAGTTGGACCTGCAGAAATATTTGCAACTCGCAGAAACACAGAATTGCCGCGTGGTGCTTGAAACGAAGACAATTACGGGATTGAAAGAATCAATTGAGTGGATCAAGAACCGGGGGCGGTAAGGAACAATGCGTACGCATAAAATTCTGTTCCTGAAAAATCGGGAAGGTTCCGATATGCTTTGATAAAATCAAGTCCGGGAGGTGAAACGGAATGGATATACTTGAACGTCTTAATGCTGCGGTGGTTTATATTGAAGCGAATCTTTGCGGCGAAATCGACATGAACGAGTTACATTTTAATCAAGGGAGCAAAGGATATGGAAGTTAAGATCATCGACAGTGAAGAAATCAAACTTGAGGGAATAAGCAAAGAATTTACCGGGTCTGCCGCTCATCGCTTCGAGCAGGAACACATGATGTGGGCGGATGAACACGACGATGTGCAGAATAAAGTTAACACTGTAATTCCGGGAGTCTGGTACGGGATATGGAACAATGGAGTCTATTCGATAGCCAAAAGGCAGGGCGAAGCCGGAGGAAAAGGGCTTAAAAGCATTGTTATTCCTTCTGGCAAATACGCTGTCTTCACATCGGATTTAGGAGGTTTTGCAGGCGACGTTTTGCCAAAACTAAGAGAGCAGATTATTGATTCATGGCTGGCGGACTCTGGTTGCAAACAGGCTGGAGATTACGAGATCGAAGTTTATCACTTGTTTCCGAAATCCGAGAAGCATAAGCGCCAATATGAGATTTGGATACCTATCATTCTCGGGAACGATGAAGCAGGGGATCCAGAATGCTTGGATTAGAGAAATACATCCATGAACTTGATCATGATAAGAGAGGCAAATGAAATGACAAATCAAAGCACACCCTATTACCTCGCTTACGAAAAACGGTATCAAGCCGTTTATGCTTCCGGCGTAAAGCTGTGGGGGCATTCGGCCGATGATGAGATTTTAATCGGCACACTCACCGATTGGGTAGAAAAGAACGGGCTGCGCGGGAAAAAGGTGGTGGAGTACGCCTGCGGAGAAGGCTCTGTGGGTGTGATTCTATCAAAGCTTGGATGTATTTATCACGGTGTAGATATAGCCCCATCTGCGATAGCGCGATCAAAAGAGGCGCTTGAAAAATATCCGAATGCGACCGTATCCCTATTGGATATGGTCAATGAGCGTGTCGAAGGATTGTATGACGCCGCGGTTGATGTCATGGGGCTTCATATGCTTGTGACCGACCGCGACCGTAAAAAGTATCTTGATCATGTGAACGCCGGCTTGCGCGCCAACGCTCCTGCTCTGTTTTTCCGTGAAAGCTATCGAAAAGACTTGCCAAGCCATACGGTTGATTCCATTGAACAATGGGTAGAAATTACCGGGGACGATTATCAAACACCTGCGCCGCGGCAAATTACGGTTAATGGCAAAATTCGAACTGTTGACATTCCTCTTATCCCGGCAAGAGCGAAAAATAAAACGGATTATGAAAAGGAAATGACAGAATCGGGTTTTGTTGTAGAAAATTTCATAGAGATGGACATCAGTAACGCCATTGTACACTCGGCAACGCTCTATGTGCGGAAATCGCTGAATGACGACAACAAGACAACGGACAGAATAGGTCGTGTCAGAGCTTATATCCATAACATTTTTGACTCTATCGAGGATGCCGATGAAAAACGGTCTGCGTACATTCATTCCTACGGGGTTTCACACTGCTGCGCTCTATTAGCGGCGAAGCGTGGACTGAACCAGGAATTAGCAACGGTCATGGGTTTATTGCATGATGCATATGCTTATAAAACCGGCGTTACTGCTTGGCACGCTCAAAACGGGGCGGAGCTGGTTCGGGTTGCCTTTAAGTATAGTTTGGCTGATCTTTTTACCGATGATGAACAAACAATTATAAAATCGGCAATCTATCACCATGCAAATAAAGATATTGTTCACGACGAATACGATGAGTTGTTGAAAGACAGCGATATTCTTCAAAGATTATCGTTTGATACCACATATGAATGGGCATACGGTCAAAGACTGCTCCGTGTCATGCAAGAGCTCTTGCTGCCGACGCCGAAAATAACGGTGCTCCCTAAAAAGGAAGCTAAAATAAATCCTTTCAAACAATCCGTGGTAGGCGATATAGCTGAATCCCTCGCAGAAAAGCAAATCGCCGGTGAAAAATCAAATACGGAATATTTAAAAATAATCCGTTATTTCCCGGAAGATACTGCCTTTGACGAGTTAAAAAATGCGTGGTGCGCCGCTTTCGTTTATCATTGTTGTCTTGAAGCGGGTCTTTCGTTACCTATTCGGGTTCCTCATACCGCGAAGAAAACAGCGAATTGCCGGTTTGCCTGTGTTGCCGCGTGGTACGAATGGGGCACGGAAAACGGATTCTGCCATTTTGAAAAAGACGGTTTTGTTCCTCGACGCGGCGATATTGTTATATACAACAACATAATTCCAAAAGAAGATAAACCGGAGAACAGCACCTGGTGTGATCATATCGGTGTTGTTGTTTCCTGTGACAACAACCGGTTGCTGGTTGCGGAAGGTAATGCCGGTAATAAAAATGTATCCGGCGTCATTACTCGTAAACGAGATGATACAATCGGTTGTTATATCCGTATTCCGGAGGATTACACTTACGACGGCTGGAAAACAGATTTTAAGACCGGCGAAATCAAAGAGGTTTTAGCCCAAAGGTACAACGATTGATTATAATTCAATTTCACAAGTTGTAAAAAGGGGGCGTAAAGGTGCAGGGGAAAAACAATATAAGCTCTACGACAATAAAATGTTTGATTATCGTTTATTCTTATCATCATCATAATACCGCTAAAGTTGCGTATAAATTTGCTGAAGTACTGCATGCTCAGATAAAGACGCCGGATCAGGTGACAGTTGAGGAGCTACAGCAATATGACCTTATAGGCTTTGGCGCAGGTATTGACAGTGGTAAGCATTATATTCAGTTACTTGATTTTGCCGACAAGTTGCCTGAGGTAGATAAAAAACCTGGTTTTATTTTTTCGACAAGTACAATACAAGGAGAAAGCAAGGTTGAGAAAGATCACTCGCTGCTAAGGCATAAACTGCAGTCAAAAGGTTATATAATAGTGGGTGAATTCAGTTGCAAAGGGTTTAATACAAACAGTGTCCTCAAGTATTTCGGAGGAATGAACAAGGGCAGGCCGAATAGCGAGGATCTCGAGCATGCAGAAAAATTTGCATTGAATCTGATAAATAGTTTGTAGTGAGGGTGAAAAATCATGCTTTTTCTCTTCAATAGGTAGACCAGCATGGGATGGTATGAACTTGAACCAATCATTCGAAGGGGGGGATTTTTTTGGATAAGGAAATACTCATCAATCGTCTAAAAGCAAAACCGGACTTGAAGCTATTTGTCGCTGAAACCATTGAAAACACAACAATCTTAAATTCCTTGTTTGAGATTGTCTTAACAGAAACGTCCAGCATAAAGTATGTATGTACAAAAATCATTCGCCTGGTGAGCGAGCAGAAGCCGGAAATCATCTACCCTTACTTTGAGGATATTGTCAAATGGCTCCATCACAAAAACAGTTTTATCAAATGGGACGGAATCATGACCTTGTCTAATATCATAACGGTCGACCATGAAGATCAGTTCGGAGCGATCTACCAGGACTACTTTGCGTTGCTTCATGATCCGCAGATGATTACGGCGGCTAATGTTATCGGCAATGCATGGAAAATTGTCCTTGCCAAGCCTGAACTGGAAAGCGACATCACCGGAAAATTACTGGAAGTGCCTAATATTATCTATGTTTATAAAGGCGAGCCGTCGCCTGAGTGCAATTGCATCGTGTGCGGGCAGGTGCTGGAATGCTTTGAACATTATTTTGACTTCTCAAAAAATCAAGCTGCGATGATTCGTTTCGCAGAAGGACAACTCGGAAGTCGCCGAAAAGCGGTGGCCAAAAGTGCTGAGCGCTTTTTAAGACGCCATTCAAAAACCGGAATTATTTAGCAGCCACGACCTTTATAACGACAGAGCCTCTCACACCCGAACCATCGTTAGCAATGGCGACGACCGTTACCGTACCCACCTTAGATCCGGTCAGCAAGCCGGTGGAACTAATGCTTGCTTTGCCGGTTCCATTGATCACTTTCCATGTCACGGATTTATTTGTCGCGTCTATTGGCGATAAGGTTGCGACCATTTGTAACGTTCCCCTTAATAAAACATCCGTTGCGTTATCGGATCCCGAAACAGTAATTTGCGCAACTAAAATGGTAATATTTATTTGGGTTGTTCCGATGACGCCCGTACCGTCATTGGCTGTAGCAATAACGGTCACCGTTCCGGCGCTTGTAGCCGTCAATAAACCAGACGAAGATATTGCGGCGCTTCCTGTTTCATTGACTACATGCCAAGTCACAGTTTTATTTGTGGCATTATTGGGTAAAATCGATGCGCTCATCTGAAGGCTGCGATTGACGGCAACAGATAATGAACGATTTGCTCCGGTTACGGTTATTTTTGTTACAGGTATAATGACTTTGATTGTCCCGGTGCCGATAATCCCCGATCCATCCGCAGCTGTAGCAATAACGGATACGGTCCCGGTTTTAATGCCGGTTAACAAACCGTCTGAATTTATTGTCGCTTTGCCTGTCCCATTTTTTACACGCCATGTCACCGTTTGATTTGTGGCATTCGAGGGAGAAATATCAGCGATCATTTGTAATGATCCATATAATGCGACATTCATGGATCCGTTTATTCCTGAGACGCCAATGCTTGATACTTTAACAACGGGTCCGTCGGGTATGGCCACGACTGTATCCGGACTGGCGTTGAAACCGGTTCTCGCGGCGTATCGGACATCATAAGTGCCGGCTGCTAATCCGGTGATCTCTGGTCCCGTCGCCGCGGCGTAGGCTGTATCCGTTGACAGCTTGTATTCCATGTCTGCGGTTGTGCCGGTTATCTTGCCATCGCTTGCCCCGTAAGCGCTTGGCGCTTCGCCTGTTAGCCCGGTCGGCGCCGGCTGATTATTGATTTGCTGCAGCCATTCGGCGTAAAGTAATACGTTCGATGTGCCAATAGAAATTGAAGCGCTGCCATCTGCCGCGTAGTGAATGCCTGTGCCGTCGCTTGCGGTATTCCAGCCGTTAAAGGCGTAGCCGGTCTTGATAAGATTCCCGCTATTGACAAGGACTGCGGCTTGATCGCTTTGCTTATAATTATTGCTGTCTGTCGGTACGGTTCCTTCTGTTGCGCCGTTGGCATCATAGGTTACCGTATATTGTGGTTCAGGATCAATAGTAAAATTGAAGAGTACCGTGTTGCTTGTATTGAAAGTTTGCGTAACGGTAACTGAAACATGAATATAATCTACAGCCGTGGTCGGTATGCCGCTGATTGTGCCGCTGCTGGGATCGATTGTCAATCCATCCGGCAAGTATTTGGCGCTCCAGGTGTAAGGCTTTTTCCCGTAATCGGCGACAAGCGTGATGCTGTAAGGTACACCAACCATTCCTATTGGCAGCGTCGGCCTGTTCATGCCGTCGGTGATAATCCGGACATAATCATCAAGCACAACTAAGGTTAAAGTTTTGGAAGCTGTCGCATTATTAATATCTTTAACGATAATCGTCACGCTATGTGGCCCGCTTGTCTGGGGATCGGGCATGCCGCTGATTGCGCCGCTATTAGGATCAATGCTTAACCCCAGCGGCAATCCGGTGGCCGACCAGGTATAGGGAGCCGTTCCTCCTGCCGCCAGCATGCCGGGACCACTACAGTTGTAATTTATTGTAGCGTACGGCAAACTGGTCGTTGTAATGAATAAGGACGGATTTGCACTAAGTAAATCAATGCCGAAACCCTTCGTCAAGGTCATATTGTTGGCATCCGTAACCGTAACATCTACAGAATAGGTGCCATATCGTCCAAGTGCAGGTATTCCGCTGATGACGCCGCTAATGGGATCAATGCTTAATCCCAGCGGTAATCCGGCAACCGACCAGGTATAGGGCGCCATTCCTCCTGCCGCCGTCATGCCGGGGCTGCAGTATTCCTGATATACGGTGGGGTATGGCAAATCCATGGTTGTAATTCTTAAAAGTACCCCTGAAACTACATTTGCATGGACCGGCATCCCCGAAAATAACGACAAAATCATAACGATGGTCAGTATCAACGATAATATTTTGCTCTTCTTCATTTCATTCTTCCCCCATCACCCGGCGGTATGCCTGAAATCATCAATATTCCATACATTGGATTATGGCATTGCGGGAAGATTGCGGCATCAGTCATTTAGCCT
>CAYRWC010000083.1:0-9896 GCA_964427795.1 uncultured Oscillospiraceae bacterium
TTTTCAGATCCCTGTGATATGCTTTGCTAAGGCCATTATCTTGACGTGATCGTATGTGTTATAAAGTGCCTTTCTTCTTGAAAAGAATGCGTATTTTCTGATTCATGGATCGACAGTTCATTATTATGTCCGAATATTTTCAAGGAGGCATGAACACATGCCGGATCGTACCATCACTTGCAAGGATTGTGGAAATCAGTTTGTCTTTACAGAAGGCGAACAAGCGTTTTACAAAGAAAAGGGCTTCGAAAATGAACCCCAGCGTTGCCCGGACTGCCGCAGAGCTCGTAAGCAACAGCGGAACAACAGCCGTTTCAACAACAACAGCTGGTAAAACCATCCTCAAGGAACAAAAGAACCGTCGGCTCCGGCCGGCGGTTTTTTTTAACATCACGCACACATATAAGGAGGACGATTTATGGCCGATCTGCCGCTGAATCCAAACCTGCAAATCAAGAAGGAGATGTCGCCGATACTTTGTCTGGTCGGAACCTATAGCTTTCGCGGCAGCAAGGGGATATACCCTTTGCTTTTTGATTCCGCGACCGGTTGTTTATCAGCGGCCGGCGAGCCGGCCGAACTGGAAAACCCGACTTATCTGGCTGAAGACCGTCTGCGCGGCCTGATTTTTGCCGTCAGTGAAACCAACGAATATCAAGGCCGGTTTGGCGGCAGCTTGGCTTCGTTCAGATTATTGCCGGAAACAAATAAGCTGGAATTACTGGATCAGCAGCCATTGGGCGGCAGCAGTTCCTGTCATCTGCTTGTTGATGCCGGCCGCCGCAGACTGGTTGTCGCCAATTACGGCAGCGGTTCGGCAACGATTCTGGATTATCAGGAGGATGGCCGTCTGCTCCTGCCGGCCGATCCGGCGGCTTGTCTGATCAGCCATCAGGGTACGGGTCCTGATCCGGATCGTCAGGAAGGCCCGCATGTCCATCATGTCAGTCTGACGCCCGACGGCAAACGCTTGAATCTGGTGGATTTGGGTCTGGACCAGATCGTCACCTACCCCTGGCCGATAGAATCCGCCGATGCCCATGCGGTCCGCCCGCTGGCCATAACGGCCTGTCCGCCGGGCGCCGGTCCGCGTCATTTGGTTTATGGCCGGCAATCCTTTGTTTATGCCGTTATGGAAATGGGCAGCGAAGTTGTTGCTTTACATGCCGAAGCCGACGGCTATCGATTGATGCAACGCGTCGGCACCTTGCCGGAAGGATGCCGCTTATCCGACAACACCGGCGCCGCGATCCGGTTGAGCCCGGACGGCCGTTGGCTTCTGGCATCCAACCGCGGCCATGACAGTCTGGCGATTTATGCGGTGGATATAACGGACGGCAGCCTGACCTGGATTCGCAACGAATTTTGCGGCGGCCGGGTTCCGCGCGATTTTTATCTGTTGCCGCAAGTGTCAGGCCCGGATTTCTGGGTGTTAGCTGCCAGTCAGGAAGACGATCGGATCTGTGTTTACCGCATGAATGCCACAAACGGCGCGATGACCGGTCCTTGCTGCGTCTTCCAGGTTCCCGCTCCGGTTTGCCTGCTGCCGTTGACTTAAATCAGGAACAGATTCGGGGTAGCAGAATCATTCTTGAACACAGGAAATCATGGCCAGGTAGTTTTCGATCGGCACATAATAAGGCACGCTGTTGCCGGTACCGACGGCAAAACCGCCCCGACCGGCGGTCCGCCGCAGCATGGCATCGACCCGGGCACGGATCTCGGCAGGTGAAGATCGGCAGATAAAATCCAGGTCAAAACCGCCCATGATGGCGATCCGCCGACCATAGCGCTCATAGGCTTCTTCAACCGGCATAATTTTATCCTCAAAAGAATGCTTGCCGTCGAATTGAATATCTTCGATCAGGTCCTCCCATACGTCGCGCAAGTTGCCGCACGAATGCAGGATGGACGGACGACCGGCAGCGTGGCCGGCTGCGACCATCTGCCGGTGCCAGGGGAAGACATACCGGCGCATATCGGCCGGCTTCAGCAAGGTTTGCTGGGAAAACCCCCAATCGTCATTGACAATCAAAGCGCCGACGGACGGGTATTGCAGGCATATTTGGTAATACCGCAAAATCCGCGAGCCGATTGCCGTAAAAATCTCATCCAAAAGATCCGGATCCTCGGCGCTCATGATGCATAAAGTTTCATAACCCAAAAGCGTTATGGCATTTTCCAGGACGCCGCCGGGCCCGGAGACAATCATTTTCATGCCGGACGGCAGATCGGCCGTCAGCGTGTCCAGCCGGCTGTAATCACAGGTGTCGGGATTTGGCCAGGCATACGCGGTAAAAGAAGCCCGGTCGGTTATGACACCCGGGGCATTTTGCGAAATGGAACGGGCCTGCGGTATTTCCGGATGCGGAAAGGTGAAATCCGAACCAGCCAGCGCGACATAATCATAACCGGCATGGTAAAAGGCGCTGATCAGCCGGCGGTAAGAACCCAAATCATCATGATTGTCAAAGGTTTCACCCTGGGTAAGGTAGTCATAAACCTGATCGTTCATAAAAAACTCAAATAGGGTTGGTCGGACAGGTTCGCGGCGCTGCAGCACGCGCAGCAGGTTTTGGAAATCAGGTTGTCGCATATGATTAATCCTCCTTTTTCATCAGGATAGATGATGTTCATCGCTGTGACTGTCAAAAAACGACCTGTTTCTGTCAAAATTTTGCTTTCTGAAGGCTTGGGGCGTTATCCCGGTCTCCCGCAGAAAAACAGCCGCAAAATGGCTGGGACTGGAAAAGCCGATTTCAGCGGCTATGCTGCTTATAGTCTGGCTGGAGTTGATCAGGCGCCGGCGGGCTTCCTGCAGGCGGATATGTCGGATATAATCGGAAAAACGCTTGCCGGTGGCCTGATGAAAAGTCCGGCTGAAGTGGTGGCAGCTCATAAAACAAAGTCCGGCGGCCGTCCGTTCATCCAGGTGTCCGGAGTACTGCTGCTGTACATAGGCGAAAGCCGGCTGCAGGCGATTCAGGCGGAGCATGTCCTGATTGTTGGCGGGAAAGTTGATCATTCCCTGCCGGATCAGCCAGGCAAATAATTTCAGCAGACTGCCTTTAACCGATAACGCCATGGCCGGAGGCTTATCCCGGAAATCATCTTCCAGATCGGCCAGCAGCCGGCGCACCGTCGGTTGATTCTGAATCGAAACATGGGCTAAACAGCGGCTGTCGGGCTGCAGAAACGGCAGAACGGCAGCAATGTCGGCGCTGCCCATGTCCTGCAGCCATTCCGGCGAAAACTGGAGCACATAAAACAGGCTGTCGGCTAAATCCGGTATGCCGTGACTCGTGCCGGCGCCCAACAAAATCAGATCGCCTTCATGTAAATCCAGTGTTTGCTGTTCCAGCTCAAGCCGGCATTCGCCCCGCAGTAAAAAAAGCAGCTCCAGATGCTCGTGCCAATGCCGCAAAACCGGAGACTTGCCCGGACCGCACCTTTGGTTGTAAAAAACGCCAAAAGGCCAGCCCTCGGACTGTCCGGTTAATTTTGACTCATGTAAACCTTTCATATGGCAATACCTTGTCTGATAAGCCCCGGTCGGCCGCCGCCGGCGTTCGGCTTCAAAAATATTCAGGACCCGGTTCCATCCCAGTATAACGCAAGAGAAAGATGATTGACAGATGAACGGCCGATTCGCTAATATGAATTTGTTACAGATCGGTTCAACCGGAGCGAGCAGATTCAAACGACGGATAACCGCATAACAGATAGATCATGTTGGAGCGGCCGGCGCGTCACGCCTCGGCTGCAAAGGAAGGAGATGGCCCTATGTCAAAACAGGTGCAGATTATCGGCGCTCCGCTGCCGAATATTCCTTGGGAAGAAAAACCGGCTGCCTGTCGGGATGTTGTCTGGCGTTCGGCTCGCAATCCCATTATCCGCCGCGATTTGCTGCCGGATTCCAACAGTATTTTCAACAGCGCCGTCGTGCCTTATCGCGATGCTTTTGCCGGCGTATTCCGCTGCGACAATACCGGCCGCTATATGCGCATCCACAGTGGACGCAGCCAGGACGGCATTCATTGGGACATCAATCCGCAGCGGATTGAGATGATCTGCGGCGATCCGGAAATCGGCGCTTTTGATTATGCTTACGATCCGCGTGTCTGCCGGATCGATGATACCTATTATGTCACCTGGTGCAACGGGTATCACGGACCGACTATCGGTATCGCTAAAACGCAGGATTTCGAGCATTTTTACCAGATGGAAAACGCTTTTTTGCCGTTTAACCGCAACGGTGTGCTTTTTCCGCGCAAAATCGGCGGACGGTATGCGATGCTCAGCCGGCCAAGCGACAACGGGCATACGCCCTTCGGTGACATTTTTTATAGCGAAAGCCCGGATTTAACATTCTGGGGGTGTCATCGCCATGTTATGTCGCCGCGCGGGTCGTGGCAAAGCACCAAGGTCGGACCCGGCCCGGTGCCGATTGAAACCGACGAAGGCTGGCTGTTGATCTACCACGGCGTGCTAACCTCATGTAACGGTTTTGTTTACCATGTTGGCGCGGCGCTGCTTGATATTGAACAGCCCTGGCGGGTTCTGTACCGGACCGACCCCTATATCTTGTCGCCGCAAACGCTTTATGAATGTGTCGGCGATGTGCCGAATGTTGTCTTTCCCTGCGCGGCGCTGGCCGACGCGGCTACCGGCCGCCTGGCCATCTACTATGGCGGCGCCGACACCGTTACCTGCCTGGCCTTCGCCGAGATCAGCGAACTGGTGTCCTTTATAAAAACGCATTCTGTCGTATGATGCGATCATCAAAATATAGCAGGCCGGAGTCAGAAGCCGGCCAAAAGGAGAAAAACATGTCCGAAGAAAATGAATGCTTGAGTTATCGGGAACAATTGCGGCACACCGGATCCACCGGTCAGCTGTACAGCGTCCGGCGCTGGCAGTTATGCGAGGGCGCCGGGGACGGCTTGCGCATGATCGAAGTCTGCACCGCGGCCGGCTTGCGCGCTTTGTTTTGCGAAAGTCGTGCGCTGGATCTTTATGAACTGCAGTATAAAGGCGTCAACATCGGCTTTCAAAGTAAAAACGGCTTATTGGGCAGCCGTGCGCTGCCTGTGGCGCTGAATTCTTTCGCGCCAACCTGGCCCGGCGGTATGCTGGCGACTTGCGGTCTGCGCAACACCGGATCGGACTGCAAATCGGAATCGGAATATTTCCCGACCCACGGCCGGATCAACAGTACCGCTGCGGGAGACATCGTCATCGATTGCGATCCGGAACAAGGACGTCTGATTATCGGCGGCCGGATCGGGGAAACGGCTCTTTTCGGCTGCAACCTGGTTTTAAAGCGGCAAATAACCATTCCCTTGAACGGTTCGTCCATAACCTGGCATGACGAAGTGCTTAACCTGGCTGCTGAAGCGGAACCGATATTTTTATTGTATCATTTTAATTTTGGCTATCCCTTCCTGGGGCCGAAGCTTCAGCTCCATTTTCCGCAAGGCCAGACTATTCCGCGCACCGAAGTCGCCAAATCAGGTTTGTCCGAATATGATCAGATTTGCGAACCCATCGACGGTTACCCCGAACAGGTCTTTTTCCATCTGCCGCTTCCCGGCAGCGAACCGGAACAGGAAATCCGGCTGGTCCGCTCTGACTTGCGCCTGTCGGCCAGCCTGAAATATTCAGCCGCCGAGCTGCCGGTCCTGGTTCAATGGAAATCAATGAAATCCGGTGATTATGCCCTGGGAATCGAGCCCAGCACCAGCAAAATCCGCGGCCGGATCGAAGAACTGGCCGACGGTTACGATCAGATCGTCGAAGGTTACGGCCGCCGCACGTACAATTTAAGTCTGTCCTTGACTTCTTTGGATTAAATGCGGTTGAGGGCTGATTGATGAAGAATAAGGTCTTGGCTATTCTGCGCCTTCAAAAAGGTTTTGTTTCCGGAGAAACGCTGAGCGATCAGCTGGGCGTTTCCCGGAGCATGATCTGGAAAGTTATTAAAACGCTGCAGCAGGAAGGCTATCCGATTGAGGCGATAACCCGGCGCGGTTATCGTCTGACAGGCGAGCCGGATATTCTATCTGAGACTGAAATGAAACGCATGATGGATGATGCAGGCCTGAAAGCAGCATTTCCAGCCGCGTTTTTTCTGGCGCAAACAGACTCGACCAACCTGATGGCGCGGCGCGCCGCGGAAAAAGGCGCGCCGGACGGCAGCGTTTTTTTGGCAGAGGAACAAACCGGAGGCCGGGGCAGACGAGGCCGATCCTGGAACAGCTGTAAGACGCGGGATTTAACATTCTCGCTACTTTTTCGTCCGGATTCGGACCCGGCCGGTTTGGCTCCGGTTACGCTTTTTGCCGGCCTTTGCGCCGCAGCGGCATTAAACCGGCTCACCGACGGCGGTCGATCCGCCGCGGCGCAGACAGATCGGCCGGACTACGGTATAAAATGGCCTAATGATATTGTCGCTGTAGCCGACGGCCGTAAACTGGGAGGCTTGCTGACGGAATTGATAGTCGAGGAGAATCGGGTTCAAGCCTTGATCATCGGCATCGGCATCAACATCAATACCATGGAATTTCCTGATGAGATCAGCCGGACGGCAACTTCGCTGCGGCTCGAACAAAATATGACTTATCGACGTCTGGACATCCTGCGGCTTGTTTTAAGCGAAATTGCCGGACGGCTGACGCAGATTTACCATCCGGAATCCTGGATGTCTGAATATCGCCGTTTATGCCTGTCTCTCGGCCGCGAGGTGCGCGTCGTATCGGCTGATGGTGATTTTACCGGCAGAGCCCTGGATGTGGATGATGAAGGTGAGCTGATTGTTGAAACACAAGACGGCAGCCGCCGGACTGTACGCTCCGGAGAGGTCTCTGTACGGGGCCTTTTTGGCTATCTCTAAGGCAAATGAGGATTTGAAAAAACAAAAACATCCTCCTATTGTCAACCGATAATAACAAATCTGGTTGACAATAGGAGGATGCCTCTTTATAATAGCAGCCATAATACATGAGCTTTTTAAGGAGCTGCTATGCGTTCATCGACTCGTTTATCGACCCGGGATCTGACAATGATCGCCCTCTTTACCGTTTTAGCCATTATCGGCGGGAAAATTGTCCTGCCTGTTTTAATGATTCCCTTTACCTTGCAAACAGCGGTATGTTTGTTGACCGGGTTACTGCTGGGCGGAAAAAAAGCGATGCTGGCGCAGGGCCTTTATATTTTTATGGGCTTAGCCGGTTTACCGGTATTTGCCGCCGGCGGCGGTCCGGCCTATGTACTTCAGCCGTCCTTCGGCTATCTGCCCGGCATGCTCCTGGGTGCCGGACTCATCGGCTTTTTGGCCGACCGGGCTGATCCGCGGCGGGAACGGATTCGCTTCCGACTCCTTTTGCCGATCAACCTGGCCGGTCTGCTGGCCATATACCTGTGCGGTGTCGGTTATCTCTATTTGCTCAAGAATATTTATACACCTGGCTCATTTTCATTTATTCGAGCCTTGCAGGTCGGGTTCCTGCCTTATTTGATAACCGACGGCTTTTACGCGGTTGTTATCGCGGCCATAGGTCCGGCTATTCGCCGGGCAACCCGCGCGTATCTCTTGCCCGGGCCGATAAGGCAAGAGAATAATCCGTCAACTATGGAATAAACCGTTACTTTAAAAATTCGTTAGCCTCGGCCAGTTTTTCGATGATGGAAATACGCTGCGGACAAAGGGATTCACAATGACCGCAAGCCACACATTGAGACGCATCGTTCTTTTTCCCGGCCAGATCATGGTAACCCTGACGGCTGGCTTTGGTATCGTCATACAGGAAGGCCTGATTATAGAGACGAAATACATCCGGAATTTCAACGCCGGACGGGCAGGGCATACAGTAATTGCAGCCGGTGCAGCCGACTTTGATTTTACTGCGGTACAAGGCCTGGACTTTAGCAACCAGCGCTTTTTCTACATCAGTTAAGCCATTGGGTCGCGCGTCGGCAAAGATCCGCAGATTATCGTCCAGTTGCTCCATCGTGCTGACACCGCTTAAAATGACGCTGACTTCTGGGAAATCCGTCAGCCAGCGGAAAGCCCACTCAGCCGGACTGCGGCTTACTTTATCCTGATTCCAGACCGCTTGAATGTCGGACGGCACTTTTTGCGCCAGAGCGCCGCCGCGCAGCGGCTCCATGATCACAACGCCGATCCCGCGCTCGGCCGCGTCGCGCATACCTTCCAGACCGGCCTGATAATGGTCGTCCAGAAGATTCAGCTGTATCTGGCACATATCCCAGGGGTAACTGGCGAGGATCTGCCGGAAAAGCGGCAGCTGGTCATGAAAAGAGAATCCGGTGTGCCGGATTTTCCCCGATTGGAGCGCCCGGTCAAGAAATTTGAAAACATCCAAAGCACAAACCTTATCCCAGGTTTCCTGGCTCAAGGCGTGCAGAAGATAAAAATCGATGTGGTCGGTCTGCAGTTTCACCAGCTGCTCATCGAGGATCCGGTCAAAATCCGCCGCGGTTTTCACTTGCCAAACCGGCATTTTTGTCGCCAGGCTGACCCGATCGCGGTATCCGTCCAATAAGGCGCGGCCGACGACGCGTTCGCTGTTGCCCTGGTGATAAGGATAGGCCGTATCCAGATAAGTCACGCCTTCATCAACGGCGTGGCGAATCATCCGAATCGCTTCCGGTTCATCGATATTTCCATAATTCACACTGCCGTCGGCTTGCTTTTGCAAAGGCAGCCGCATGCAGCCCATGCCGAATGTTGAAACCGGAACAGCGCTTTTACCCATTTTACGATAGTACATAGTGCACCTCCTATTCTTGACAAGGATAACATAGCAGCTATATTGTATAAAGTAGTTACATTCATCTCATATAGTTACACAAAAGAAACTATAGTTGTGGGAGGATTTCATGGATCAATACCTGGAGCAAGCAAAACCAACAGCAAACAACATAGAGCAGCCGGAAGCCTGTGTCGTCGATAATGCCCAGCCGATCGAATGTTCCATTGAGAAAGCACTGGACGTCCTGGGCGGTAAATGGACGTTCTTGATCATCCGCGATTTATTCGACGGTACCCGGCGCTTTGGCGAACTGCGGAAATCGCTGGCCGGGGTCAGCCCGAAAACTTTATCCATCCGCCTGCGCGAATTGGAAGATAAAGATATTGTCAAGCGTACAGCATATGCAACGATTCCGCCAACCGTTGAGTATAGTTTAACGGAAAAAGGCCGCAGTCTCAAGCCGATTATAAAAGCTATGAAATTGTGGGGAAAAGAATGGGGCTGATCGCTTTGCTCGGGTAGTCCGTGATACGCGAACACAAAAATCCGCGATACGCGGACATAAGAGCGAAAAGACCCATGCCGTGATAAGACATAGGAATAGCAAAATATAACGTAAACGAACACGTAATTAATAATAATTAAAATTTAGCGACGATAATTGCCTTGTTTATTTGAAGCCATTGCCGTTTATGATTTAATCTGCCATAATGCAAGTGTACACCGCCGGCGGATTCAACACAAATGCGATATAGAAAGTGTGATCGAATCATGGACACAATGCTTGCTTTGGTTAAGGATAAACCGGAGCCCGGCCTTTGGCTGCGCCAGGTGCCGATTCCTGTGCCGAGAAAAAACGATGTACTGATTAAGATACGTAAAACATCTATTTGCGGAACAGACGTTCATATTTACAAATGGGACGAGTGGGCCCAGCAAACGATTCCTGTGGGGATTACGATCGGCCATGAATTTGTCGGCGAGATTGTTGCACTCGGTGATAATGCAGCAGGTTTTGAAATAGGCGAGCGTGTTTCCGGTGAAGGCCATATCGTCTGCGGCACCTGCCGGAACTGCCTGGCCGGACGGCGCCACTTATGTAAAAACACCAGCGGTATCGGC